>NZ_JBFBEK010000009.1:0-279999 GCF_040683715.1 Streptomyces sp. NPDC093260 | reverse complement strand
CTTGATGCCGTCCTCCAGCAGCGCCGCCAGCTCCGGCTCCACCACGAACTCACGGATGTCCGGGGCGAGCAGCGACTCCAGGTCGATGTCGGAGGCGTGCTGCGAGGAGACGACCACGGTGTCCAGACGGACCGCCTTGTCACCGTCGTACTCGATGGTGACCTGCGTCTTGCCGTCCGGGCGCAGGTAGGGGATCGTGCCGTTCTTGCGCACGTCCGACAGCCGCTTGGACAGGCGGTGCGCCAGGAAGACCGGCAGCGGCATCAGGGTCGGCGTCTCGTCCGTGGCGTAGCCGAACATCAGGCCCTGGTCGCCCGCGCCCTGCCGGTCCAGCTCGTCGTCGTCGCCCTCGACCCGGGTCTCGTACGCCGTGTCCACACCCTGCGCGATGTCCGGGGACTGCGCGCCGATCGACACCGACACACCGCAGGAGGCGCCGTCGAAGCCCTTCTTCGAGGAGTCGTAGCCGATCTCGAGGATCTTGTTGCGGACCAGGGTCGCGATGTCCGCGTAGGTCTTGGTCGTGACCTCGCCGGCCACGTGCACCAGGCCGGTGGTGATCAACGTCTCCACGGCGACCCGGGAGGTCGGGTCCTCGCGCAGGAGCGCGTCGAGAATCGTGTCGCTGATCTGGTCAGCGATCTTGTCGGGGTGACCCTCGGTCACGGACTCCGAGGTGAACAGACGACGGGACACAACGCTCCCTGGGGTTGCAGCGGCTGCTGGCTGATCATGGGCGGATGACGCGGGGCTGCGCCCGGCCGTCCGTGGAACAGTTTATCGGTCGCGCTCGGCCACCGGCCCACCCGTCTCGCCTCTCGGGAACGCTGTGACCTGCGGCACGGGCATTCTGCCCAATGCACGGCGGCCTTGGCCAGGGTCGCCACGCGTCGGGTGAGGGATGCGAGTGGATCGTGCGGCGAAGCGAAGCACTCATCGCAGTCTGGCGACCACCAGGTCCCACACGGTTTCGGCCAGGGCCTCCTTGGGGCCGTGCGGCACCGGGGTTTCGCCGCCGTCCGCGGCCAGCACCACGGCCTCGTTGTCCTCGGCGCCGAAGGTGCGGTGCTCCCCCACCTCGTTCACCACCAGCAGGTCGCAGCCCTTGCGGGCGAGCTTCTTGCGACCGTTGGCGAGGACGTCGTCGGTCTCGGCGGCGAAGCCCACGATCACCTGTCCGGACCGCGCCCGGTCGGCCGATATCTCGGCGAGGATGTCCGGATTACGCACCAGAACGATGGGCTCCGGTTCCTGGTCGTCCTTCTTCTTGATCTTTCCGGTGGCGTAGGAGGCGGGACGGAAATCGGCGACGGCGGCGGCCATGACGACCGCGTCGGCGTCCGCTGCGGCCTTCAGGACCGCCTCGCGCAGCTGCACGGCCGTGCCGACCGGGACGACGTCCACGCCCGCCGGGTCGGGCAGACCGGTGTTGGCGGCGACCAGGGTGACCCGGGCGCCGCGGGCCGCGGCCGTGCGCGCCAGCGCGTAGCCCTGCTTGCCGGAGGAGCGGTTGCCGAGGAAGCGGACCGGGTCGAGGGGTTCGCGGGTGCCGCCGGCGCTGACGACGACGTGCCGGCCGGCGAGGTCGGGCTCGGCCGCGCCCCGGGCGAGGACGCGGCGGCAGGCCTCGAAGATCTCCGCCGGGTCGGGCAGCCGGCCCTTTCCGGTGTCGACGCCGGTCAGCCGGCCGACCGCAGGTTCGATGACCACGGCGCCGCGGCGGCGCAGCGTCGCCACGTTCTCCCGGGTGGCCGGGTGCTCCCACATCTCGGTGTGCATGGCCGGGGCGAAGACCACCGGGCAGCGGGCGGTCAGCAGGGTGTTGGTCAGCAGGTCGTCGGCGAGGCCGTGGGCCGCCTTGGCGAGCATGTCGGCCGTCGCCGGGGCCACGACCACCAGGTCGGCGTGCTGGCCGATGCGGACGTGCGGCACCTCGTGGACGTCGTCCCAGACCTCGGTGGCGACCGGGTTGCCGGACAGGGCGGACCAGGTGGCGGCGCCCACGAAGTGCAGCGCGGAGGCGGTGGGCACCACCCGGACGTCGTGCCCGGACTCGGTCAGTCTCCGCAGCAGCTCGCACGCCTTGTAGGCGGCGATGCCGCCGCTGACCCCCAGAACGACCTTCGGCTTGTCCACCGTCTCTCCCCGGACTCGGCCCCGGTGCGCCGGGCGGCGCACGCCTTCTATGACACACCACAGGCCCGGCAGTCGCGCTGCCGGGCCTGTGGAGAAACCTACTGAGGTGCGCGGGTGAGACCTGCGCGGTGCGGACTTACTGCACCGGGCCTTCGATGGCCTCGGAGGTCAGCAGACCCGCGTTGATCTCGCGCAGGGCGATGGAGAGCGGCTTCTCGTGGACGTGGGTGTCGACGAGCGGACCGACGTACTCGAGGAGGCCCTCGCCGAGCTGCGAGTAGTACGCGTTGATCTGGCGGGCGCGCTTCGCCGCGTAGATCACGAGGCTGTACTTCGAGTCGGTGGCCTCGAGGAGCTCGTCGATCGGCGGGTTGATGATGCCCTCGGGCGCGGAGATGGAAGAGGACACGCTCTACCTTCCGATGGATGGGAAAGATTCAGTCAGCATGACCAGTGACGATCACACGACGTCCATCAAGGCTAGCAGCTCGCGCGCCACGTCCTCGACGGAGGTGTTGACCAGGGTCTCGTCGAACTCCGGCTCGGCCGCCAGCTCGATCTTGGCGGCCTCGAGCCGGCGCTCGATCACCTCGGGCGGCTCGGTCCCGCGGCCGGTGAGCCGGCGCACCAGCTCCTCCCAGGAGGGCGGGGCGAGGAAGACCAGGCGGCCCTCCGGCATGGTCTCGCGGACCTGCCGGGCGCCCTGGAGGTCGATCTCCAGCAGGACCGGCACGCCGGCCTCCAGGTGCTCCAGCACGGCGGCGCGCGGCGTGCCGTAGCGGTTGCCCGCGAACTCGGCCCACTCCAGCAGCTCGCCGTTGGCGATCAGCTTGTCCATCTCCTCGTCGGTGACGAAGAAGTAGTGGACGCCGTGCTGCTCACCGGGGCGGGGCTTGCGGGTCGTCGCCGACACCGAGAGCCAGACCTCGGGGTGCGCCTTGCGCATATGGGCGACGACCGTGCTCTTGCCGACCCCGGAAGGGCCGGAGAGCACGGTCAGCCGCGGACGTGCGTCCGGGGGTACGGGGGTCGCCCCCCGGGGTGTTACAGCCATGCAGCGATTATTCCAGCAATCGCGGGGTGCCCGGGACGCGCGTCCCGGGGACCCTCGACTCAGGAACCGGTGCTGCCGAACTCACGCTCCAGGGAAGCGATCTGGTTGGAGCCGAGGCCGCGCACCCGGCGGCTCTCGGAGATGCCGAGTCGCTCCATGATCTGCTTGGCGCGGACCTTGCCCACGCCCGGCAGGGACTCAAGAAGGGCCGACACCTTCATCTTGCCGATGACGTCGTTTTCCTGGCCCTGCTTGATGACCTCGTGCAGGGAGGCGCCGGAGTGCTTGAGTCGATTCTTGACCTCGGCCCGCTCCCGGCGAGCCGCGGCGGCCTTTTCGAGCGCGGCTGCGCGCTGTTCAGGGGTAAGGGGCGGAAGAGCCACGCCTACGTCACCTCGGATGTCGAACTGTCGGATACGGACCGGTGAGGAGGCGTTTCGCCCCACACCAGGGGAGCTACGGGCGACACGCTTGCCCGTGCGCTCTCGACGGAGACTAGCGGTCGAGGGCCCAAGAGTCAGCGAGAACAGCGGAAAAGTCCTGGTCAGCCTCGCTCAGGCCAGACATTTAGGACATACTGCCCCGGATTCGGGGAGGAATCCAGACTCCGGCGGACCCCGGACCGTCCGGCCCGCGTCTCAGCCGGCGGCCACCGCCGCCCGGATCTCCTCCGCGAAACGCTCCGCGGCGCCCCGCAGTGCGGCGACGTCGGGACCGTGACGCAGAACACCCCGGCTGACGTTCGGGACGACATTGCGCACCGCCGCGCCGAAGACGGCCGGCAGATCGGCCGGCGTGGCCCCCTGCGCGCCGATCCCGGGCGCCAGCAGCGGTCCGTTGACGTCCAGGTCGTAGGAGGACAGGTCGCCGAGCGTGGCGCCCACCACCGCGCCGAAGGAGCCCAGCGGCCGCTCCCCCGCGTTCTCGGCGGCCAGGTGCGCGAGCATGGTCGCGCCGACGTCCAGGCCGTCGGAGCGCCGGGCGTGCTGCACCTCGCCGCCTTCCGGGTTGGAGGTCAGCGCCAGCACGAACAGACCCGCGCCGCTCTGCCGGGCCAGCTCCACCGCGGGCCGCAGCGAGCCGTAGCCGAGGTAGGGCGAGACGGTCAGCGCGTCGGAGAACAGCGGGGCGTCCTTGCGCAGGAAGGACTCGGCGTAGGCGGCCATGGTCGAGCCGATGTCGCCGCGCTTGGCGTCCATGACGACGAGCGCGCCGGCCGCGCGCGCCTCGGCCACCGCCGTCTCCAGCACGGCCACGCCGCGCGAGCCGAACCGCTCGAAGAAGGCGCTCTGCGGCTTGAGCACGGCGACCCGGTCGGCCACCGCCTCCACGACGGTGCGACTGAACCGCTCCAGGCCCGCCACGTCGTCGTCCAGCCCCCACTCGGCGAGCAGGGAGGCGTGCGGGTCGATGCCGACGCACAGCGGCCCCCGCTCGTCCATGGCGCGGCGCAGACGCGCGCCGAAGGGTTCCAGGGGGCTCATACGGTTTCTCCCGCCTTCTTCACATCGGCGCCGACCGCGTCGGCGAGGGTGGCGTAGGGGCTGTTGCGCAGGCGCGCGGCCAGGCCCTTGTGGAGGGTTCGGCTCCAGAACGGGCCCTCGTAGATGAAGGCGCTGTAGCCCTGGACCAGCGTGGCGCCGGCCAGGATGCGCTGCCAGGCGTCCTCGGCGCTCTCGATGCCGCCCACGCCGACGAGGGTGATCCGGTCGCCCACGCGCGCGTACAGGCGGCGCAGCACCTCCAGGGAGCGAGCCTTGAGCGGGGCTCCGGACAGGCCGCCGGTCTCCTGGACGAGGGCCGGGTCGGAGGTCAGGCCGAGGCCTTCGCGCGCGATGGTGGTGTTGGTGGCGATGATGCCGTCCAGGCCCAGTTCCACGGCGAGGTCGGCGACCGCGTCCACGTCCTCGTCGGCGAGGTCCGGGGCGATCTTGACCAGCAGCGGCACGCGGCGGCCCGGCACGGCCCGGTCGGCGGCCTCGCGCACCGCGCTCAGCAGCGGGCGCAGCGCCTCGGTGGCCTGCAGGTCGCGCAGGCCGGGCGTGTTGGGCGAGGAGACGTTGACGACGAGGTAGTCGGCGTACGGCGCCAGGCGCTCGGCGGACTTCACGTAGTCGCCGACGGCCTCCTGTTCGGGGACGACCTTGGTCTTGCCGATGTTGACGCCGACCACGGTCCTGAAGACCGGCGTGCGCGAGGCCAGGCGGGCGGCGACGGCGAGCGACCCGTCGTTGTTGAAGCCCATGCGGTTGATCAGCGCCCGGTCGGCCACGAGGCGGAACAGCCGCTTCTTGGGGTTGCCGGGCTGGGGCTCGCCGGTGACGGTGCCGATCTCCACGTGGTCGAAGCCCAGCATGGACATGCCGTCTATGGCGACGGCGTTCTTGTCGAAACCGGCGGCGAGGCCGAACGGGCCGTGCATGCGCAGGCCCAGGGCCTCGGTGCGCAGCTCCTTGCAGCGGGGGGCCAGGGCGGCGGCGAGGAAGGTGCGCAGCACGGGGATCCGGGCGGCGAGACGGATCCAGCGGAAGGCGAGGTGGTGGGCTGCTTCCGGGTCCATCCGCCGGAAGACGAGGCGGAAGAAGATCTTGTACATCTCGGAGAAGTCCTCGGTGTCGTCATGAGGCGTCTCATGCGTCCGTCGCGTCAAGAGGGGCATGAGGGGGCTCATGAAGAGGGGGACACCGTTTCCGGTGTCCCCCTCGGGGCTGGCTGCTAGTCGCGGGCCGCGGTCAGGAACTCGGCGTGTTCCTGGAGCGAGCGCACGCCCACGTCGCCGTGGTTGAGGGCGTCGATGCCCTGGACCGCCGCGGCGAGCGCCTGGACGGTCGTCAGGCAGGGCACGGACCGCGCCACGGCCGCCGTGCGGATCTCCCAGCCGTCGAGGCGGCCGCCGGTGCCGTAGGGGGTGTTGACGATGAGGTCGACCTCGCCGTCGTGGATGAGCTGGACGATGGTCTTCTCGCCGTTCGGGCCGGTGCCCTCGGACTGCTTGCGCACGACGGTGGCGTTGATGCCGTTGCGCTTGAGCACCTCGGCGGTGCCGGAGGTGGCGAGCAGTTCGAAGCCGTGGGCGACCAGCTCACGGGCGGGGAAGATCATCGAACGCTTGTCCCGGTTGGCGACCGAGATGAAGGCGCGGCCCTTGGTGGGCAGCGGGCCGTAGGCACCGGCCTGCGACTTGGCGTACGCCGTGCCGAAGACGGAGTCGATGCCCATGACCTCGCCGGTGGAACGCATCTCCGGGCCGAGGACGGTGTCCACGCCGCGGCCGTGGATGTCGCGGAAGCGCGACCACGGCATGACGGCCTCCTTGACGGAGATCGGCGCGTCCAGCGGGATCGTGCCGCCGTCGCCGCTCTTGGGCAGCAGGCCCTCCGCGCGCAGCTCGGCGACGGTCGCGCCCAGCGAGATCCGGGCGGCGGCCTTGGCCAGCGGCACCGCGGTCGCCTTCGAGGTGAAGGGGACGGTGCGGGAGGCGCGCGGGTTGGCCTCCAGGACGTAGAGGATGTCGCCGGCCAGCGCGAACTGGATGTTGATCAGACCACGCACCCCGACACCGCGCGCGATGGCCTCCGTGGAGGCGCGCAGCCGCTTGATGTCGAAGCCGCCCAGGGTGATCGGCGGCAGGGCGCACGCCGAGTCGCCGGAGTGGATGCCGGCCTCCTCGATGTGCTCCATGACGCCGCCGAGGTACAGCTCCTCGCCGTCGTAGAGGGCGTCGACGTCGATCTCTATGGCGTCGTCCAGGAACCGGTCGACCAGGACCGGGCGGGACGGGCTGATCTCGGTGGACTCGGCGATGTAGGTCTGCAGGCGGGCCTCGTCGTAGACGATCTCCATGCCCCGGCCGCCCAGGACGTAGGAGGGGCGCACGAGGACCGGGTAGCCGATCTCGTCGGCGATGGTCTTGGCCTCGGCGAAGGTGGTGGCGGTGCCGTGCTTGGGGGCGGGCAGGCCCGCCTCGGCGAGCACCCGGCCGAAGGCGCCGCGGTCCTCGGCGGCGTGGATGGCCTCGGGCGAGGTGCCGACGATCGGCACGCCGTTGTCCTTGAGCGCCTGGGACAGGCCCAGCGGGGTCTGTCCGCCGAGCTGGACGACGACGCCGGCGACGGGGCCGGCCTGCCGCTCGGCGTGGACGATCTCCAGGACGTCCTCCAGGGTGAGCGGCTCGAAGTAGAGCCGGTCGGAGGTGTCGTAGTCGGTGGAGACGGTCTCCGGGTTGCAGTTGACCATCACGGTCTCGTACCCGGCGTCGGACAGCGCGAAGGACGCGTGGACGCAGGAGTAGTCGAACTCGATGCCCTGGCCGATGCGGTTGGGGCCCGAGCCGAGGATGATCACGGCGGGCTTCTCGCGCGGCGCGACCTCGGTCTCCTCGTCGTAGGAGGAGTAGAAGTACGGGGTCCTGGCGGCGAACTCGGCGGCGCAGGTGTCGACGGTCTTGTAGACCGGACGGATGCCGAGCGCGTGCCGCACCTCGCGCACCACGTCCTCGCGCAGGCCGCGGATCTCGGCGATCTGCTGGTCGGAGAAGCCGTGCCGCTTGGCCTCGGCGAGCAGGTCGCGGGTCAGCTCGGGGGACTCGGCCAGCTCGTCGGCGATCTCCTTGATCAGGAAGAGCTGGTCCACGAACCACGGGTCGATCTTCGTGTACGCGAAGACCTCCTCGGGGGTCGCGCCGGCCCGGATGGCCTGCATCACGGTGTTGATCCGGCCGTCGGTGGGGCGTACGGCCTCTTCGAGCAGCGCCGTCTTGTCGCCGGTCTCGCCGACGAAGGTGAACTGGCTGCCCTTCTTCTCCAGGGAGCGCAGCGCCTTCTGGAAGGCCTCGGTGAAGTTGCGGCCGATGGCCATGGCCTCGCCGACCGACTTCATGGTGGTGGTGAGGGTGGAGTCGGCGCTCGGGAACTTCTCGAAGGCGAACCGCGGGGCCTTGACGACCACGTAGTCGAGCGTGGGCTCGAAGGAGGCCGGGGTCTCCTGCGTGATGTCGTTGGGGATCTCGTCCAGCGTGTAGCCGACGGCGAGCTTGGCGGCGATCTTGGCGATGGGGAAGCCGGTGGCCTTGGAGGCCAGCGCCGAGGAGCGCGAGACGCGCGGGTTCATCTCGATGACGATGACCCGGCCGTCCTCCGGATCGACCGCGAACTGGATGTTGCAGCCGCCGGTGTCGACGCCGACCTCGCGGATGACGGCGATGCCGATGTCGCGCAGGATCTGGTACTCGCGGTCGGTGAGCGTCATCGCCGGGGCGACGGTGATCGAGTCGCCGGTGTGCACGCCCATCGGGTCGAAGTTCTCGATGGAGCAGACGACCACCACGTTGTCGTTCTTGTCGCGCATCAGCTCCAGCTCGTACTCCTTCCAGCCGAGGATGGACTCCTCCAGGAGCACCTCGGTGGTCGGGGAGAGCGTGAGGCCGGTGCCGGCGATGCGGCGCAGCTCCTCCTCGTCGTGGGCGAAGCCGGAGCCGGCGCCGCCCATGGTGAAGGAGGGGCGGACCACGACCGGGTAGCCGCCGAGGGTCTCGACGCCCTGGAGGACGTCGTCCATGGTGTGGCAGATCACCGAGCGGGCGGACTCGCCGTGCCCGATCTTCTTGCGGACCTCCTCGACCACCAGCTTGAACTGGTCGCGGTCCTCGCCCTTGTGGATCGCCTCGACGTTGGCGCCGATCAGCTCGACGCCGTACTTCTCCAGGACGCCGTTCTCATGCAGCGAGATCGCGGTGTTCAGGGCCGTCTGGCCGCCCAGGGTGGGCAGCAGGGCGTCGGGGCGCTCCTTGGCGATGATCTTCTCGACGAACTCGGGGGTGATCGGCTCGACGTACGTGGCGTCGGCGATCTCCGGATCGGTCATGATCGTCGCCGGGTTGGAGTTGACGAGGATCACCCGCAGGCCCTCGGCGCGCAGGACGCGGCACGCCTGGGTGCCGGAGTAGTCGAACTCGGCGGCCTGGCCGATGACGATCGGGCCGGAGCCGATGACCAGGACGGACTGGATATCGGTGCGCTTAGGCACGCTGGCCCTCCATCAGGGAAACGAAGCGGTCGAACAGGTAGGCGGCGTCGTGCGGGCCGGCCGCCGCTTCGGGGTGGTACTGGACGCTGAAGGCCGGCTTGTCGAGGAGCTGGAGGCCCTCCACCACGTTGTCGTTGAGGCAGACGTGGGAGACCTCGGCCCGGCCGAAGGGGGTCTCGGAGACCTGGTCGGTCGGGGCGTCGACGGCGAAGCCGTGGTTGTGCGCGGTGACCTCGACCTTGCCGGTCGTACGGTCCTGCACGGGCTGGTTGATGCCACGGTGACCGTACTTCAGCTTGTAGGTGCCGAAGCCGAGCGCGCGGCCGAGGATCTGGTTGCCGAAGCAGATGCCGAACAGCGGCGTGCCGCGCTCCAGGACGCCCCGCATCACCGAGACCGGGTGGTCGGCGGTGGCCGGGTCGCCGGGGCCGTTGGAGAAGAACACTCCGTCGGGCTCGACGGCGTAGACGTCCTCGACGGTGGCGGTGGCGGGCAGGACGTGCACCTCGATGCCGCGCTCGGCCATGCGGTGCGGGGTCATCCCCTTGATGCCGAGGTCCACGGCGGCGACGGTGAACTTCTTCTCGCCGATCGCCGGGACGACGTACGCCTCCCGGGTGGCGACCTCGGCGGAGAGGTCCGCGCCGACCATCTCGGGGGCCTCCTGGACGCGGGCCAGCAGCGCGGCGTCGTCCTGGACGGCGTCGCCGCTGAAGATGCCGACCCGCATCGCGCCGCGTTCGCGCAGGTGGCGGGTGAGGGCGCGGGTGTCGACGCCGCTGATGCCGACGACGCCCTGCGCGGCCAGCTCCTCGTCCAGGGAGCGCTTGGCGCGCCAGTTGGACGGGACGCGCGCGGGGTCGCGCACGACGTAGCCGGCCACCCAGATGCGCTGCGACTCGGGGTCCTCGTCGTTGACGCCGGTGTTGCCGACGTGCGGGGCCGTCATGACGACGACCTGGCGGTGGTACGACGGGTCGGTGAGGGTCTCCTGGTAGCCGGTCATGCCGGTGGAGAACACGGCTTCGCCGAACGTCTCCCCCACGGCCCCGTAGGCGCGGCCGCGGAAGATCCGGCCGTCCTCCAGGACGAGTACGGCGGGAACCCTCGCGGTTCCCCTAGAGGAGGTGGTCATCGTTCGACGCCTTCCGTGGTGTTCGTTTCGACTTCGATCATGGAGTTGAGGGCCTGGACCCACTCGGCGTGCTCGGCCGCCCGGTCGGAGCGGAAACCGGAGTCGATCAGCCGGTCGCCGTGCGTCCAGGTGACGATCAGCAGGCCGCCCTCGGTGAGGACCTTGCCGGCGATGCCCTTGTCCAGCCGGGCCCCGCGCAGCTGAGCGGCCGGGACGAAGAAGTCCGGCGCGCCAGGGCGTACGACGTCCAGGCCCGCGTCGGTGAGCGTCAGCTCGACGCGGCTGCGGGTGCCCAGGCCGCGCGCCACGATGCGGTCCAGCCACTGACCGGCGGTGGTGGAGCCGTGGTACCGGCCGGTCATCGTCAGTCTCGCCGCCCCGGGCTCCTCCGGCGCGCCGGGCAGCTCGGGCAGATCGCCCTGGAGGGTGCCGCGCCACTTCCAGCCCTCGCGCATCAGCCAGTAGACGAGCGCGACGAAGAGGGCGAGGCCGACCAGCCAGCCGATGCGGGCGCCCCAGTCGGTGACCGCGGCCGACTTCTCCTCGGCGGCGATCCGGGCGGCGTAGCCGGCTGCGAGCAGTGTTGCAGGTGTCACGTGAGCTTCCCGTCGACGAGCGTGGCCTTGCCCCGGAGCCACGTGTGGGTGACACGGCCCGGCAGCTCACGTCCCTCGTAGGGGGTGTTGCGGCTGCGCGAGGCGAAGCCCGCGGGGTCCACCTGCCCACGGTATGCCGTGTCGACGAGGGTGAGGTTGGCGGGCTCACCTGCCGAGACGGGGCGTCCGTGCCCGGTGGCGCGGCCGATCCGCGCGGGGGTGAGGGACATGCGGTCGGCGACGCCGGCCCAGTCCAGCAGTCCGGTGTCGACCATGGTGGCCTGGACCACGGACAGGGCGGTCTCCAGGCCGACCATGCCCATGGCGGCGGCGGCCCACTCGCAGTCCTTGTCCTCGTGCGGGTGCGGGGCGTGGTCGGTGGCGACGATGTCGATGGTGCCGTCGGCGAGGGCCTCGCGCAGCGCGTGCACGTCGCGCTCGGTGCGCAGCGGCGGATTGACCTTGTAGACCGGGTTGTAGGTGCGCACCATCTCGTCGGTGAGGAGCAGGTGGTGCGGGGTGACCTCGGCGGTGACGTCGATGCCGCGGGACTTGGCCCAGCGGACGATCTCGACGCTGCCGGCGGTCGAGAGGTGGCAGATGTGGACGCGGGAGCCGACGTGCTCGGCGAGCAGCACGTCCCGGGCGATGATCGACTCCTCGGCGACGGCCGGCCAGCCGCCCAGGCCCAGCTCGGCGGAGACGACGCCCTCGTTCATCTGCGCGCCCTCGGTCAGCCGCGGCTCCTGCGCGTGCTGCGCGACGACGCCGCCGAAGGCCTTCACGTACTCCAGGGCGCGGCGCATGATCACCGCGTCGTCCACGCACTTGCCGTCGTCGGAGAAGACGGTGACGCCGGCGGCGGACTCGTGCATCGCGCCGAGTTCGGCGAGCTTCCTGCCCTCCAGGCCGACGGTGACGGCGCCGATGGGCTGCACGTCGCAGTAGCCGTGCTCCCGGCCGAGCCGCCAGACCTGCTCGACCACGCCGGCGGTGTCGGCGACGGGGAAGGTGTTGGCCATGGCGAAGACGGCGGTGTAGCCGCCGGAGGCGGCGGCGCGGGTGCCGGTGAGGACGGTCTCGGAGTCCTCGCGGCCGGGCTCGCGCAGATGGGTGTGCAGGTCGACCAGGCCCGGCAGGAGCACCTTGCCGTCGGCCTCCACGACCTCGGCGCCCTCGGCGCTGAGACCGGCACCGACCTCGGCGATGGTCTCGCCGTCGATCAGCACGTCCTGCGGCTCGCCGCCGAGCACCTTGGCACCGCGGATCAGGATCTTGCTCATCTTCTACTTCTCCTCGGTGCGGGTGTGGGTGACGGCGGGCTCGTTGCCGCCGAGCAGCAGGTAGAGGACGGCCATCCGGATGGACACGCCGTTGGCGACCTGCTCGACGACGGTGCAGCGCGGGGAGTCGGCGACCTCGGCGGTGATCTCCATGCCGCGGACCATCGGGCCGGGGTGCATCACGACGGCGTGCTCGGGCATCCGCGCCATGCGCTCGCCGTCGAGGCCGTAGCGGCGCGAGTACTCGCGCTCGGTGGGGAAGAAGGCGGCGTTCATGCGCTCGCGCTGGACGCGGAGCATCATCACGGCGTCCGACTTGGGCAGGGTGGCGTCGAGGTCGTAGGAGACCTCGCAGGGCCAGGACTCGACGCCGA
The DNA here is from genome assembly GCF_040683715.1 of Streptomyces sp. NPDC093260. Taxonomy (NCBI): domain Bacteria; kingdom Bacillati; phylum Actinomycetota; class Actinomycetes; order Kitasatosporales; family Streptomycetaceae; genus Streptomyces; species Streptomyces sp. NPDC093260. The sequence continues at coordinate 267,397 of NZ_JBFBEK010000009.1, read as the reverse complement.
CCGGCAGCAGGGTGGGCGGGGCGACCAGGGTCACCTCGGCGCCGAGGGTGTGCAGCAGGTCGACGTTGGAGCGGGCGACCCGGCTGTGCAGGACGTCGCCGACGATGGTGACGCGCCGGCCGGACAGGTCCTGACCGAGCCCGGCGTCGCGGCCGATCAGGCGGCGGCGCATGGTGAAGGCGTCGAGCAGCGCCTGGGTGGGGTGCTGGTGGGTGCCGTCACCGGCGTTGATGACGACGGCGTCGATCCAGCCGGAGGTGGCCAGGCGGTACGGGGCTCCGGAGGCGCCGTGCCGGATGACGACGGCGTCGACGCCCATGGCCTCCAGGGTCTGCGCGGTGTCCTTCAGGGACTCGCCCTTGGAGACGCTGGAGCCCTTGGCGGAGAAGTTGATGACGTCCGCGGACAGCCGCTTCTCGGCGGCCTCGAAGGAGATCCGGGTGCGGGTGGAGTCCTCGAAGAAGAGGTTGACGACGGTACGGCCGCGCAGGGTCGGCAGTTTCTTGATCGGCCGGTCGGCGACCCGGGCCATCTCCTCGGCGGTGTCGAGGATCAGGACGGCGTCGTCGCGGGTGAGGTCGGCGGCCGAGATGAGATGACGCTGCATCTGTCAGGCTCCGTAAGGAAGTTCATTCGGGAGGCGGGGCCGGGGCGGGCGCGGCGGCTCGTGGCGGGGCCCCGGAAGGCATGACCGGGCGCGGGCGCGCGTACGGGCACGGGCGCGGGGCGCGCGTCGGCGGGTACGCGCGCGTGGGCTAGTGCTGCGACTCGCCCGCGGCGTCCGGCTTGGCACCGAGCAGCACGGTGTCGCGACCGTCCTCCTCGGCGAGCTGGACCTTGACCGTCTCCCGCAGCGACGTGGGGAGGTTCTTGCCGACGTAGTCGGCGCGGATGGGCAGTTCGCGGTGGCCGCGGTCGACGAGGACGGCGAGCTGCACCGCGCGGGGGCGCCCGATGTCGTTGAGCGCGTCGAGGGCGGCGCGGATGGTGCGGCCGGAGAAGAGCACGTCGTCCACGAGGACGACCAGGCGGCCGTCGATGCCGTCACCGGGGATCTCGGTGCGGGCCAGCGCACGCGGCGGGTGCATGCGCAGGTCGTCGCGGTACATGGTGATGTCCAGCGAGCCGACCGGGATCTTGCGCTCGGTGATCTGCTCGAGCTTGGCGGCGAGCCGCTGGGCGAGGAAGACGCCCCGGGTCGGGATGCCGAGGAGCACGACGTCGTCGGCGCCCTTGGCGCGCTCGACGACCTCGTGGGCGATCCGGGTCAGCACCCGGGCGATGTCGGGGGCTTCGAGAACGGGCCGCGCGTCGGACGCTCGCGCCGCGGCGTGTGCGTCCTGCTTGTCGATCTTGTCCATACGAAACGGACCTCCTTCTCCGCCTCACGGGACGGACCTTAAAGGACGTCGGATTTGCGCCAACCACGGTAGCAGGTGCCGGGGACCGCTCCGCTCACCCCCTCGGCGCGACGGCGGATCGTTAGCACGGAAGCGGCGGGCCGCACCATTCGGCTTGACGCGGCAGAGTAACGCTGCGTAACCTCACAGTGAGTTACCAGCCGCGCGGCGTGGAATCCCGTCCAGCCGCGTCGACACAGTGTTCCGGGGAGCCATATGTCCAGCGAATACGCCAAACAGCTCGGGGCCAAGCTCCGGGCCATCCGCACCCAGCAGGGCCTTTCCCTCCACGGTGTCGAGGAGAAGAGCCAGGGACGCTGGAAGGCGGTCGTGGTCGGGTCGTACGAGCGCGGCGACCGTGCCGTGACCGTGCAGCGCCTCGCCGAGCTGGCGGACTTCTACGGGGTCCCCGTGCAGGAGCTGCTGCCGGGCACCACCCCGGGCGGTGCCGCCGAGCCCCCGCCGAAGCTGGTCCTCGACCTGGAGCGGCTGGCCACGGTGCCCGCCGAGAAGGCCGGCCCGCTGCAGCGGTACGCGGCGACGATCCAGTCGCAGCGCGGCGACTACAACGGCAAGGTGCTCTCGATCCGCCAGGACGACCTGCGCACGCTCGCCGTCATCTACGACCAGTCGCCCTCGGTCCTCACCGAGCAGCTGATCAGCTGGGGCGTGCTGGACGCGGACGCGCGGCGCGCGGTGGCGGCCCACGAGGAGGCCTGAGCCCCGCCGGCCGCCCAGGTCTCGGAAGACAACTGAAGAAACGTGCCGCCGGGGTGGCCGGAACCACATGGTTCCGGCCACCCCGGCGGCCTTCTGCGGCCCTGCGGGGGCACCCGGGCACCGGGAGGCGCACGGAACGCCGAGGGGCCCGCAGCGGTGACGCTGCGGGCCCCTCGGCACAGGCGTGCCTCGTACGCCTGCCGGGATCCGGTCGCTGCCGGATCCGTCAGGCCTCGGTGCCCGTGTCGCGGCGCAGCGAGGGCTTGAGGTCCTTCAGCCGACCGAGCAGGCCGTTGACGAACGAGGGCGACTCGTCCGTGGAGAACTCCTTCGCCAGCTGCACCATCTCGTCCAGCACGACGGCGTCCGGGGTCTCGTCGACCCAGATCAGCTCGTACGCGCCGAGCCGCAGGATGTTGCGGTCGACGACCGGCATACGGTCCAGCGTCCAGCCGACGGCGTACTGCGCGATCAGCTCGTCGATCCGGGTCGCGTGCTCGGCGTACCCCTCGACCAGCTGCATCGTGTACTCGCTGACCGGCGGCTGCCGGGTGTCGGAGCGGGAGAGCCGGACCCAGTCCGCGAGGACCGTGAGGACGCCGACACCGCGCTGGTCGCCCTCGAAGAGGATCTGGAAGGCGCGCTTGCGGGCCGTGTTGCGGGCAGCCACGGTTAGCTGTTCACCCGGCCGAGGTAGTCGCTCGTGCGGGTGTCGACCTTGATCTTCTCACCGGTGGTGATGAAGAGCGGGACCTGGATCTGGTGGCCGGTCTCCAGCGTGGCGGGCTTGGTGCCGCCGGTGGAGCGGTCGCCCTGGACGCCCGGCTCGGTCTCCTGGACGGTCAGCTCGACGGCGGCCGGCAGCTCCACGAAGAGCACCTCGCCCTCGTGCTGGGCGACCGTGGCGGTGAAGCCCTCGATCAGGAAGTTGGCGGCGTCGCCGACGGCCTTGCGGTCGACCATCAGCTGGTCGTAGGTCTCCATGTCCATGAAGACGAAGTACTCGCCGTCCATGTAGGAGAACTGCATGTCGCGCTTGTCGACGGTGGCCGTCTCGACCTTGACGCCGGCGTTGAAGGTCTTGTCGACGACCTTGCCGGAGAGCACGTTCTTGAGCTTGGTGCGCACGAAGGCCGGGCCCTTGCCGGGCTTGACGTGCTGGAACTCGACGACGGACCAGAGCTGGCCGCCTTCGAGCTTGAGCACCAGGCCGTTCTTGAGGTCGTTCGTGGAAGCCACGGTTGCGGAATCTCCTGGACTGACGTGGACGACCCCGGGGCACGCACCTATAGCGCGAGCAGCTCCTTGGTCGTGATGGTGAGTAGCTCGGGTCCGCCGTCCGCCTCGGGGCGTACGACGAGCGTGTCATCGATCCGGACACCGCCCCGTCCCGGGAGGTGGACCCCCGGTTCGACGGTGACCGGCACGCAAGCGTCCAGTTTACCCATGGCCGAGGGGGCCAACTGCGGGTCCTCGTCGATTTCGAGTCCGACACCGTGTCCGGTGAGCGACTGGAGACCCTCGGAGTAGCCCGCGGAGTCCAGCACCTGCCGGGCGGCGCGGTCCACCTCGCGGTACGCCGCGCCCGGCGTCAGCGCCTCCCGGCCGGCCCGCTGGGCGGCGAAGACCAGCTCGTACAGCTGGATCTGCCAGTCCGCGGGGGACGTGCCGATCACGAAGGTGCGGCCGATCTCGCAGCGGTAGCCGCGGTAGGCGGCGCCGAGGCAGACGGAGAGGAAGTCGCCCTCCTCCACCCTGCGGTCGGTGGGGCGGTGGCCGCGACGGCCGGAGTTCGGGCCGGTGGCCACGGAGGTGGGGAAGGCGGGTCCGTCGGCGCCGTGGTCGACCAGGCGGCGCTCCAGTTCCAGCGCCAGGTGGCGTTCGGTGCGGCCGACGAGGATGGACTCCAGGAGTTCGCCCAGGGCCTGGTCGGCGATCTCGGCGCCGATCCGCAGGCAGGAGATCTCCTCCTCGTCCTTGACGACCCTGAGCTGCTCGACCGCGCTGCCGAGGTCGGTCAGCCGCAGTCTGGGGGTCACCGAGGTGAGCGCGCGGTGGCGGGCCACGGTGAGGTGGTGCTCCTCCACGGCCAGGGAGTCGGCGTCCTGGGCCTGGGCGAGGCCTGCCGCCGCGACGGCCGGGTCGCCGCCGGGCTGGGGCAGGATCTGCACCCGCAGGTTGTCGTCGGGGCGCCCTTCGCAGGGCCGGTCGTCCGGTGGGCTCTGGCACACCAGAAGGTCCTCGCGCTTTCCGAGGAGCAGGACGGCACCGTGCGGGGCGGCGCCCGCGAGGTACCGCACATTGGCGGGACGAGTCACCAGCGCCGCCGCGCTGCCGCCCGCGTTGCAGCGCTCCCGTAGCCGGGTTCGGCGGGCCGCGTACACCTCTGACATGAACCGAGCGTAAGAGGGGTGGCCGGAAATTGCCGGTCGAGAGCGGCCGAGTGGGTTCGCCTCCGGCGGGCGGGGTGCGGTGCGCTGCGCGCGGCGGGCTGGATGGGTGCGCCGCGCACGGAGCTGTGGGTGCGCTGCTCGCGGGGCGGTTCGGCTGGGTCGCTTCGGGGCCGGGCGGCGGTGCGCTGGGGGCGGGGCGCCGGCCCACGCTGGAGGGACGCCCCCCGAGTTCTACGAGCAAGGGGGTGTGCCGGGGCCCACCCGTGCCGCCCTGGGGGCACCTCCCAGGCCCTTGAGCACTGGGGGAGGCACGACTGCCCGCAGCCACGGACGGGAGCCCGCCGGCCCCGCCCGGCGGCACCATGGCCCGCAGCCGAAGAGGATGCAGGGTCCGGCGGGGCTCACCAGGTCGGGGGGCTGGCGAGGGCTCTGGTGAGGACCTCGTTCAGGACCTGGGCGGTGGTGGGGATGTCCAGCTGGGAGTTGTCGATGATGGGGAGGCCCGAGCCGTACCAGCCGGCCATGCGGCCGTGGATGCGGGCGACCTCCTCGTCGGTGAGGCGGCGGTTCCCGCTGCGCTCGGCGTTGCGCTCCAGGACGACGTCCAGGCCGGGCAGCAGCACCACCGGCAGCAGGCCGGGGCCGACGTGCCGTTTCCAGCCGCCGAGGCCGACGACCGGACGGTCGGGGAAGACGGCGTCGTCGAGGATGCACGAGATGCCGTTGGCGAGGAAGTTGCGCGCGGCGAAGCCGCAGGTGCGACGGGCCAGGCGGTACTGCGCCTCGGAATTGTCGTTCCACCCGGACTGCGGGTTGGCGAAACCGGAGCGGACCCACTCGCGGACGTCGTCCAGGCTGATGTGCGCCGTGGGCACCCGGCGGTGCTCGGCCCAGTGCTTGGCGACGCTCGTCTTGCCGGCCCCGGCCGGACCGATGAGCAGCACCGCGAGTGTGGTGGTCGTCGGATCGGGGACCGTGTGGGCCGGCGGCACGCTCGGCATCACGACGGGGCCGCCCGGTGGCAGCCGGACGTGTCCGGTGGCGTCCGGGGGCGGAGCCGGTACGGCGCCGGGCTGCGCCGGAGGCTGCGGCGGCGACGGTGGACCGGCGGGGTGGCCGCCTGCGGGCGGCGGCTGGTGGAGCGGCATCGGCTGTCCGTCGGTCCGGCCCGGTGGGGGCTGGTGCGGCGGGGACGGGTGCACGCCCGGGCGGCCGGGCGCCGATGGCGGAGGTATGGGGGCGGAGCCCTGGTGTGCGTCCGGGTGGTAGGGACCCGGGTGGTGTGCGGCCTGCGGCCGGCCGGCGGCCGGTCCGTGCCCCGGCTGGTGGGGCGGCGGCAGCGGAGAACCCACTGCGTGCTGCATCCGGTGCCACTCCGTCTCGTACAAGGCAATGGGCGCTGGCGGCGGGCCCGAACCCCGCTCTGTACCGAACGGTACCGTCCCCGGCCGCCATGTGGTGAACGGCCGGGGCCGGGTCGAAGTGCCCGCCGCCGCCCGGCGAATGGGACGGACGGCGCCCGGTGGGACGTACCGCCCATCTCGCCGCCGCCCCGCAGAGGTCACCGCCCGCTCGGCCACCGCCCGGCGGGGCCCACGGCCTCACCGACTCGCCGCACCGCACGACCTGCCGCCCCACTCCCCCGCCGTCCGGCGGGACCTACTGCCCCACTTCCCCGTACGCGGCCAGGAGGACGGCCGGGTCGGGGCCCTCCAGGACCGTCGGCTTGGCGAGGCCGTCGAGCACGATGAAGCGCAGCAGGTTGCCGCGGGACTTCTTGTCGACCTTCATGTTCTCCAGCAGCTTGGGCCACTGGTCGTAACGGTAGTTGAGGGGCAGGCCGACCGCTTCGAGGATGGTGCGGTGGCGGTCGGCGGTGGCGTCGTCCAGCCGGCCCGCCAGGCGGCCGAGTTCGGCGGCGAAGTGCATGCCGACCGCGACGGCCGCGCCGTGCCGCCACTTGTAGCGCTCGTTCTTCTCGATGGCGTGGCCCAGCGTGTGCCCGTAGTTGAGGATCTCCCGCAGCCCCGACTCCTTCAGGTCGGCGGAGACGACCTCGGCCTTGACCCGGATGGACCGTTCGATGAGTTCGGCGGTGTGCGGCCCGGCCGGAGTCCGGGCGGCCGCCGGGTCGGACTCGACCAGGTCCAGGATCACCGGGTCGGCGATGAAGCCCGCCTTGATGACCTCCGCCAGCCCCGAGACGTAGTCGTTGACCGGGAGGGAGTCCAGCGCGGCCAGGTCGCACAGCACACCCGCGGGCGGGTGGAAGGCGCCCACGAGGTTCTTGCCCTCGGCGGTGTTGATGCCGGTCTTGCCGCCCACGGCCGCGTCCACCATCGCCAGCACCGTCGTCGGCACGGCCACCCACCGCACTCCGCGCAGCCACGTCGCGGCCACGAAACCGGCCAGGTCCGTGGTCGCGCCGCCACCCACACCCACGATCACGTCGGAACGGGTGAAGCCGGACTGCCCCAGCGCCTTCCAGCAGTAGGCGGCCACCTCGGCGGTCTTGGCCTCCTCGGCGTTCGGCACCTGGATCGCGATCGCCTCGTACCCCTGATCGGCCAGATCGGCGCGCAGCGCCTCACCCGTCTCCGCCAGCGCCTCGGGGTGGACCACGGCGACGCGTCGGGCCTTCTCGCCGATCAGCCCGCCCAGTTCACCGAGGAGCCGGCGGCCCACCAGGACCTCGTACGGGTCGGTGCCGGCGGTGCCGCCGACCTGGATCCGCGTCACTGCCTCGCTCATGCTTCCTTCAACTCCACTGCGTCCAGGACGGCTTGGGCCACTTCCTCGGGCGTGCGGCCGTCGGTGGCCACCACCGCGGTGGCGACCTCTTCGTACAGGTTCCGGCGCGCCTCCATCAACTCCCGCCACTGCTTGCGCGGATTGACCGCCAGCAGCGGGCGGGCCACGTTCAGACCGGTGCGCTTGACGGCTTCCTCGACGTCCATCGAGAGGTAGACCACGGGCAGCGCGGCGACGAGGGCGCGGGTGTCGGCGTCGAGGATCGCGCCGCCGCCGAGGGCGAGAACGCCCCCGTGCTCGGCGACCGCCCTCCGCACCGCCTCCTTCTCCAGGGCACGGAAGGCCGGCTCGCCCTCCTCCACGAAGATGTCCGGGATGGCGCGGCCCTGCTCGGCGACGATGTCGTCGTCGGTGTCGCGGTAGCCGACCCCCAGCCGGTCGGCCAGCAGCCGCCCGACCGTGGACTTGCCCACGCCCATCGGGCCGACCAGCACGACCAGCGGCGCAGCGCTCATCGGATCGCCAGGTTCTCGAGGTAGGAACGGACGTTGCGGCGGGTCTCGGGCACGCTGTCCCCGCCGAACTTCTCCGCGACGGCGTCGGCGAGGACCAGGGCCACCATGGCCTCGGCGACGATGCCGGCCGCCGGGACGGCGCACACGTCGGAGCGCTGGTGGTGGGCCTGCGCCGGCTCGCCGGTGGCCACGTCCACCGTCTGCAGCGCACGCGGCACGGTGGCGATCGGCTTCATCGCCGCCCGCACCCGCAGCAGCTCACCGGTGGACAGACCGCCCTCGGTGCCGCCGGAGCGGCCCGTGGCCCGCCTGATGCCCCCGTCGGTGGTGAGGATCTCGTCGTGGGCCTGCGAACCGGGCACCCGGGCCAGGCCGAAGCCGTCGCCGACCTCGACGCCCTTGATCGCCTGGATGCCCATGAGGGCCGCCGCGAGGCGCGCGTCCAGCCGCCGGTCCCAGTGCACATGCGAGCCGAGGCCCACCGGCACCCCGTACGCCAGCACCTCGACCACGCCGCCGAGCGTGTCACCGTCCTTGTGGGCCTGATCGATCTGGGCGACCATCGCCTTCGAGGCGTCCGCGTCCAGACAACGCACCGGGTCGGCGTCCAGCCGCTCCACGTCCGCCGGAGTCGGGTACACGCCGTACGGGGCCTTCGCCGCCGCCAGCTCCACCACGTGCGAGACGATCTCGATGCCGGCCGTCTCCTTCAGGTACGACCGCGCCACCGCGCCCAGCGCCACCCGCGCCGCGGTCTCCCGCGCCGAGGCCCGCTCCAGAATCGGCCGCGCCTCATCGAAGCCGTACTTCTGCATACCGGCGAGGTCCGCGTGCCCTGGACGGGGGCGGGTCAGCGGCGCGTTGCGCGCCAGCTCGGCCAGTTCCGCGGGGTCGACCGGGTCGGCCGCCATGACCTGCTCCCACTTGGGCCACTCCGTGTTGCCCACCATGACCGCCACCGGGGAGCCGAGGGTGAGGCCGTGACGGACACCGCCGAGGAAGGTGACCTCGTCCCGCTCGAACTTCATCCGGGCGCCACGGCCGTATCCCAGCCGCCGCCGGGCCAGGTGGTCAGCCACCATCTCCGTGGTGATCGGCACGCCGGCGGGAAGGCCCTCCAGCGTGGCGACGAGTGCCGGCCCGTGCGACTCCCCCGCGGTCAGCCAACGCAACCTGCTCAACGGTGCTCCTCATATTCGCGCCTGGAACTGCGACGGCGCGACCGGGTGCGCGGCCCTGGCCCGCCGCCTCCGATCCTCCCACGTCCGGGGACCGGAACCGGCCGCCGGTCCAGCAGGCGGACGCGCGACGGCCGCCCGCGCGGGCGGGTCAGCGGCCGGCCAGTGCCTCCTCGCCCGCGTGGCGCATGGCGTCCAGCGGGGCCGGAGTGATGCCGGTCATCTGTTCCACCTGGAGGACGGCCTGGTGGACCAGGAGGTCGAGGCCGCTGACGACGGCGCCGCCGGACATGGACCAGCGGGCCGCGAGGGCGGTGGGCCAGGGGTCGTAGAGCACGTCGAAGAGGGTGGCGGGCCGCTCGGGGACCGCTTGGGCGAGGGCGTCCGTGGTGCCGGCCGGGGTGGTGGCGATGACCAGCGGGGCGTGCAGCGCCCGTGCGCCGTCGGCCCAGTCGGCGGTGCGGACCTCGACGTCGAGGCGTTCGCCCCACTGGCGCATCTCGGCGGCGCGGGCCTCGCTGCGGACGTAGACGGTGACCTCGCCGGTGCAGATCCGGGCGAGCGCGGCCAGCGCGGAGGAGGCGGTGGCGCCGGCGCCGAGGACGGCGGCCGAGTCGACCTGTTCGATGCCGTGCTCGCGCAGCGCGGCGACCATGCCGGGGATGTCGGTGTTGTCGCCGGTGCGGCGGCCGTCCTCGGTGAGGACGACGGTGTTGACGGCCTCCACGGCGGCCGCCGTCTCGCTGATCTCGTCCAGCAGCGGGATCACGGCCCGCTTCAGCGGCATGGTCAGCGACAGTCCCGCCCATTCGGGCCCGAGCTTCTCGACGAAGCCGGGCAGGGCGGCCTCGTCGACGTCGAACCGGTCGTACGACCAGTTCGCGAGTCCCAGTTCCCCGTAGGCGGCGCGGTGCAGCACCGGGGAGAGGGAGTGGGCGATGGGCGAACCGAGCACGGCGGCCCGGCGGGCGTCAGTGGCCCGAGCTGGCATTGAACTTGTCCTTGAGCTTATTGAAATCGGCCAGATTCTTGGCGAACTCGGTCTTGTTCATACCGTCGGTCGCCACGAAGTAGAGCCAGCCCTCGTCGGTCGGGTTCAGTGCCGCCTTCAGGGCGTCGTCGCCGGGGTTCCCGATCGGTCCGGGCGGGAGTCCCTTGTGGGTGTACGTGTTGTACGGGTTCTGGTTGCTGTTGATCTCCTTCTCACTGATGTGGATCTTGCTCTGCCCCATCAGGTAGTTGAAGGTCGAGTCGAACTGGAGCTTCTGGTTGGTCTCGGTGTTCGTCGGCTTGAGGCGGTTGTAGATCACCTCGGCCATGGCGCGGAAGTCGTCGTGCGTCTTGCCCTCGGCCTGCACGAGGCTCGCGACCGTGACGAACTCCAGCGGGTCGGCGAGGTCGAACTCCTTCGCCTTCGCCACGACGTCGTAACGGCTGTAGGCCTGGTCGGCCTGTTTGACCATGTCCTTCAGGACCGCCTCGGGCTTCATGCCCTTGGCCGCCGGATAGGTGCCCGGGTAGAGGAAGCCCTCCAGCGGGTCCATGATCTGGCCGTTGTCATCGGCCCACGAGGGCAGGCCGAGGCTCTTGTACTGCTTGGCGGCGATGTTCTTGGTCGTGCCCGCCGACAGATCGAGCTGCTTGTCGATCGCCTTGTAGACCTCGGAGTTGCGCTCGCCCGGTTTCACCAGGACGCTGCTCTGGCTCGTCGGGTCCAGCATCATCGCGACGGCGCTCGCCGCCGACATCTGCTTCTTCAGCAGATAGGCGCCCGCCTGGATCTGCTTGCCCTGCGGGTTGTGCGACTGGGCCGCGACGAAGGCGTCGACGCTCTTGACCACGCCCGCCTTCTTCAGCGCGCGGCCGATGTCGTAGCCGCCGGCGCCCTGCGGGATCTCCACGGTGACCGTCTCGCCGGTGCCGTCGCCCGCGTAGTCCGGTGCCGCGCCGAAACGATTTTGGTAGAACTGGTAGCCGTAGTAGCCGACACCGGCCGCACCCCCGCCGAACACCAGCACCACGACCAGGCAGGCGCAGCCGTTGCGGCGCTTCTTGCCGCTCCTGGTCTTGCCGCCGCGCCCTTTGCGGTCGGCGCGGCCGCGGCCCGCGGCCGGCTGGTCCGCACCCGGTGCGTCGTCGTCCTCGTCGTCGCCGCCCGCGAAGAAGGCGTGGTCCTCCTCCGGGTCCGGGTCCCAGTCGCGCCGCGGCTCCGGATCGGCGCTGCGGCGGCCCGGCGGCTCCGGCGGCGGGTAGGCCTCGGGGGTGCCGTACAGGTCGGGCTGCTCGGCACCGTAGGCCACGGCCTGCTGGCCGTACGGGTCGACGGGGTCGGTGACGTACGGCGGCTGCGGCTGCTGCTGGCCGGCGCCGCCGTCCCAGCCGCCCTGCTGGTGCTGATCCTGGAGCTGGGCCCCGTACTGCGGGTCGTACTGGTGCCGGTCCTGGTGACCGTGGTGCTGGGGCCGGCCGTGGTGCTGCGGCTGCTGCTGGCCGCCCTGCGGGTCGTAGTGCTGCGGGTACTGCTCGCCGTAACCGGGCTGGCCGCCCTGGCTCCAGTCGCCGTACTGCTGCGGGTGCTGCTGCTGCGCATGCTGCGGGTGGTGCTGCGGCAGGCCGCCGTAAGGAGACTGCGGGTCCGGGTGACCCTGCTGTCCTCCCCATCCGCCGTCCCCGTACAACGGGTCCTCCGGATGCCACGGTTCGGAGCCTGGGCTCCGGCCATACTCAGTCATCGATCCCCTAGAGCCGCGAGGCAGCGGTCACGCAGCGTGTCGCCCGGCACCGTCCCGCCTCTTGCTGTGCGTCGGCTGTTCGAACACCGGCGCATCGCGCGGAACGTTACCGTATCGCGATCAGATGACCACTTCGACGCCCTCGCCGGCTGGTTCACCTGACACCCGTTCGGATTCGAGGGCTTGCTGCAGGATGATGACGGCGGCGGCCTGGTCGATCACGGAGCGTCCCTTCTTGGACCTCACCCCGGAGGCGCGCAGCCCCTGACTGGCCGCCACGGTGGTCATCCGCTCGTCCACCAGGCGGACCGGGACCGGGACGACGCCCTTGGCCAGTTCGCCCGCGAACGCGCGGACCTTGACTGCGGCGGGGCCCTCGCCCCCCTTGAGGGAGCGAGGGAGCCCGACGACGACCTCGATCGGCTCGTACTCCTCGACGAGCTGCCTGAGGCGACGGTGCGCCGCGGGGACGTCCCGGCCCGGCACCGTCTCCACGGGGGTGGCGAGGATCCCGTCGGGGTCGCACGAGGCGACCCCGATCCGGGCGTCCCCGACGTCGATCGCGAGCCGACGTCCTCTGCGCATTTTCTCGGCCGTCTCTTCCTTGTCTTACTTGGCGGTCTCGGCGACCAGGCGCTCGACCGCGTCGACGGCCTCGCCGACGGCGGCCGGGTTCTGGCCGCCGCCCTGGGCGACGTCCGGCTTGCCGCCACCGCCGCCGCCGAGCGTCTTGGCGGCGGTGCGGACCAGGTCGCCGGCCTTCAGACCGCGCTCACGGGCGGCCTCGTTGGTGGCGATGACCGTGAGGGGCTTGCCGTTGTTCACCGTGAACAGGGCGACCACGGCAGCCCGGCCGCCCTGGATGCGGCCGCGCACGTCCAGGACCAGCTTGCGCAGGTCGTCCGGCGTGGTGCCGTCCGGGACCTGGCCGGTGACCAGGGCCACGCCCCGCACGTCCTTGGCGGACTCGGCGAGCCCCGCGGCGGCCTGGAGGACCTTCTCGGCGCGGAACTTCTCGATCTCCTTCTCGGCGTCCTTCAGCTTGCCGAGCATGGCGGAGACCTTCTCCGGGAGCTCCTCCGGACGGCCCTTGACCAGCTCCTGGAGCTGGGCGACGACCGTGTGCTCCCGGGCGAGGAAGTTGTAGGCGTCCACGCCGACCAGGGCCTCGATACGGCGCACGCCCGAGCCGATCGAGGACTCGCCGAGCAGCTTCACCAGACCCAGCTGGGCGGTGTTGTGCACATGGGTGCCGCCGCACAGCTCCTTGGAGAAGTCGCCGATGGTCACGACCCGCACGCGCTCGCCGTACTTCTCGCCGAACTCGGCGATGGCGCCCTGCTTCTTGGCCTCGTCGATGCCCATGACCTCGGCGTGCACGTCGAGATCGCGGGCGAGCACCTCGTTGATCTTCTGCTCGACGTCGGTCATCACGGCCGTCGGGACGGCGGAGGGGGAGCCGAAGTCGAAGCGGAAGCGGCCGGGCTGGTTCTCGGAACCGGCCTGGGCGGCCGTCGGGCCGAGGGCGTCGCGCAGCGCCTGGTGGGTGAGGTGGGTGGCCGAGTGGGCGCGGGCGATGGCCTTGCGGCGGCGACCGTCGATCGAGGCGTGGGCCTTGGCGCCGACGGTGACCTCGCCGACCTGGACGACGCCCTTGTGGACGTAGACGCCCGGGACCGGCTTCTGGCAGTCGCGGATCTCGATGACGGCGCCGGAGTCGACCTTGATGCGGCCGGTGTCGCCGATCTGGCCGCCGCCCTCGGCGTAGAACGGGGTGCGGTCCAGGACGACCTCGACCTCGTCGCCCTCGGTGGCGGCCGGGGAGGACACGCCGTCCACCAGGAGGCCGACGATCGTGGACTCGCCCTCGGTATCGGTGTAGCCGATGAAGTCGGTCTCGCCGGCGGTGTCGGCGATCTCGCGGTAGGCGCCCATGTCGGCGTGGCCGGTCTTCTTGGCCTGGGCGTCGGCCTTGGCGCGCTCCCGCTGCTCCTTCATCAGGCGGCGGAAGCCCTCCTCGTCCACGGACAGCCCCTGCTCGGCGGCCATCTCCAGGGTGAGGTCGATGGGGAAGCCCCAGGTGTCGTGGAGCAGGAACGCCTTGTCGCCGGAGAGGACCCTGCCGCCGGACTGCTTGGTCTCGGTGACGGCGGTGTCGAGGATGTTGGTGCCGGCCTTCAGCGTCTTCAGGAAGGCGTTCTCCTCGGCGAGGGCGACCTTCTCGATGCGCTCGCGGTCGGTGACCAGCTCCGGGTACTGCTGGCCCATCATGCCGATGACGACGTCGACGAGGTCCTTGACGACCGGGCCGGTGGCGCCGAGCAGCCGCATGTTGCGGATGGCACGGCGCATGATGCGGCGCAGCACGTAGCCGCGGCCCTCGTTGCCCGGGGTGACGCCGTCGCCGATGAGCATGGTGGCGGTGCGCATGTGGTCGGTGACCACGCGCAGGGACACGTCCGAGGCGTGGGCGTCGCCGTAGGCGACACCGGTCAGCTCGGTGGCCTTCCTGATGACGGCCATCGAGGTGTCGATCTCGTACATGTTCTGCACGCCCTGCAGGATCATGGCGAGGCGTTCGAGACCGAGGCCGGTGTCGATGTTCTTGCTCGGCAGGTCGCCGAGGATCTCGAAGTTGTCCTTGCCGGTGCCCTCGCCGCGCTCGTACTGCATGAAGACGAGGTTCCAGATCTCCACGTACCGCTCGTCGTTGACGGCGGGGCCGCCCTCGACGCCGAACTCGGGGCCGCGGTCGTAGTTGATCTCGGAGCAGGGGCCGCAGGGGCCGGGCACGCCCATGGACCAGAAGTTGTCCTTCATGCCCAGGCGCTGGATGCGCTCCCTGGGCACGCCGACGACCTCGTGCCAGATCTGCTCGGCCTCGTCGTCGTCCTTGTAGACGGTGATCCACAGGCGCTCGGGGTCGAGGCCGTAACCGCCCTTGTCCTGGGGGCTGGTGAGCAGCTCCCAGGCGAGCTTGATGGCGCCTTCCTTGAAGTAGTCGCCGAAGGAGAAGTTGCCGCACATCTGGAAGAAGGTGCCGTGCCGCGTGGTCTTGCCGACCTCTTCGATGTCCGGCGTGCGCACGCACTTCTGCACGCTGGTGGCGCGCGGGAACGGCGGCTTGACCTCACCCAGGAAGTAGGGCTTGAAGGGCACCATGCCGGCCGGGACGAGGAGCAGAGTCGGGTCGTCCGCGATGAGCGACGCCGAAGGGACGACGGTGTGCCCGCGCTCCTCGAAGAAGCTCAGCCAGCGGCGGCGGATCTCAGCCGACTCCATCAGTGGTCCTCATTCCGGTTGTTCGAGTACGTCGGGTACGTCGAACCGTCGACGTACTTCGGGCTGGTGTGGTTCTCGATGGCGGCGAACCGCCTGGGTGCGGGGAGTTCGGGGTCGACGGGGGCGTTGATGCCGAGCGCCTCGCCGAGTTCGGCCTCCCGCTGGGCCATGTTGTCGCGGACGTCGAGCGCGAAGCCGACCGCGCGGTCCTTGAGCCGGTGACCGGTCTCCAGCGCCTTGTTCGCCGCGGTGACGGCGAGGGACTCGGGGGTCAGCTGCTTCAGCCTGCGGTTGACCTTGGTGGTGGCCCACACACCGGCGGCGACGCCGGTGCTGAACCAGAACGAACGGCGGAACATCGCTAGTCCTTACTTCTCCCGGTTGTTCCGCTTCCCCCGCCGCGCGGCCGGGACGGTGCGGCCCACGATCACGGTACGCCTCGACGACTTGGCGGGCACGTCCTCCTTGCGGCCGCCCAGGGCCCGGCGCACGCCGTAGCCGAAGGCGGCGACCTTGACCAGGGGGCCGCCGAAGGTGGAGGCGACGGTCGTCGACAGCGCGGACGCGTTGGACGTGACCTCCTGGACGTCGGAGGCGATGGCGTCGACGCGGTCGATCTGGGTCTGCGCGGAGCGCACCGCCTGCGAGGCGTCGGCCAGCAGCGGAACTGCCTGATCGGTCACGTCCGCCACGAGCTTGGTGGTCGCCTTGAGCGTCTGGGCCACCCTCGCCAGCGCCACGGCGAGGAAGGAGACCAGGATCGCCCAGAAGACGGCCACCAGGATCCCGGCCACCTCACCACCGGACACTGTGCGCACCCGCTCCCTGAAACGTGCCTGAACTTCGAGAACATCGAGAAAGTCGTACACCGAGCCTATCGCGCCCGGGGCGGGGCTCCGCACCGGATTACCGCCGCCGCGCCGCGCGACGGCGACCGGCGTTTGTACGGACCGATTACGGTTCAGTACGCTCCGTGTCCCATGCGAGACCCCATGCGTGACTCCACGCCGGCCGAGCCGTCCCCGGGCAGTGGTGCGGCGGGCGGTCTGCCCGCCGAACTCGACGCGTTCGTCGGCCGCGCGGCCGAACTGGACGCGCTGGCACGGGCACTCGGCGCCGCGCGGCTGGTGACGGTGACCGGCGTGGGCGGGGTCGGCAAGTCGCGGCTGGCGGCGCGGGCCGCGGCCCGCTCGGGGGCGCCGGACGGCGTGTGGCGCGTGGAGCTGGCGCCGCTTCGGGACCCTGAGTTCCTGGAGCACGCCGTGGTGGAGACGCTGGGGCTGACCGACCACACCACGCGTCCGCCGCGCGAGGCCCTGCTCGCGCATCTGGCCGGGCGCCGGCTGCTGCTGGTGCTCGACGGGTTCGAGCATCTGGCACAGGCGTGCGCGGATCTGGTGGCCGAGCTGCTGAGGCGGGCGCCGGGGCTGACGGTGCTGGCGGCGGGACGGCGGCCGCTGGGGGTGGCGGGCGAGCGGCTGTTCCCGCTGGCGCCGCTGGGCGCGGAGGACGCCGCGGAGCTGCTGGTGGCCCGGGCCGCGCAGCAGGACGTCGCGGTGGACGGCGGCGATCCGGCGGTGCGGGAGCTCTGCCGGCGCCTGGACGGCATTCCGCTGGCGATCGAGCTGGCCGCGGGCCGGCTGCGGGCGCTGTCGCCGGGGCGGTTGCTGGAGCGGCTGGACGACCGGTTCCGGCTGCTGACCGGCGGCGGCCGGGACGCCCTGCCCCGGCACCGGACGCTGCGCACGGCGATCGGCTGGAGCCATGAGCTGTGCACGCCCGCGGAACGGCTGCTGTGGGCGCGGCTTTCGGTGTTCGCCGGGCCGTTCGACCTGGAGGCCGCCGAGTACGTGTGCAGCGGCGGCGGGCTGCCCTCCGACGACGTCCTGGACGTGCTGACCGAGCTGCTGGCGCAGTCGGTGGTGGCGCGCGAGGAGACGGCGGCCGGGGTGCGCTACCGGATGCTGGACACGGTGCGCGCCTACGGCGCCCAGTGGCTGGTGGCGGCCGGGGACGCGGAACGGCTGCGGCGCCGGCACCGCGACTGGTACGTCGGGCTGGCCACCTGGTGCGAGCTGGAGTGGTTCTCGCCCCGGCAGCGGGAGGTGGCCGCGCGGATCGAGGCGGAGCTGCCGAATCTGCGCGCCGCCCTGGAGTACTGCATGACCGGCCCGGACGAGGCGCATCTGGGCCAGTACCTGGCGGGCTGCCTGTGGTTCTGCTGGGCCGGGTGCGGGCGGCTGTCGGAGGGCCGGCACTGGCTGGGGCGCGCGGTGGAGCTGGACGGCGGGCACGAACAGTCCCGGCTGCGGGCGCTGGCGATGCTCGGCTATGTGGCGATCCTGCAAGGGGACACGGTGCCGGCACTGGCCGCGCTGCGCGAGTGCCGGGAGAGCGCCGAGCGCACGGCGAGCGCGACGGCGCTGGCCTACGCGGAGCACCGCACCGGCTGTCTGGCGCTGATCACGGACGATGTGGCCCGCGCGGAGACGCTGCTGCGCTCGGCGCTGAAGCGGTACCGGGAGCTCGGCGAGCTGAACAGCACCGTGCTGATGGGTCAGGTGGAGCTGGCGATGGCGCGGGCGTTCCAGGGCGATCTGCCGGACGCGGTACGGCTGTGCGAGGACGTCCGCCGGGTCTGCGACGACCACGGCGAGCGCTGGACGCGCGCGTACGCGCTGTACGTCCTGGCGTACGCGGCCTGGCGGGAGGGGGATCTGGTCTGCGCCCGTGAGCTGCTGGTGGACTGTCTGGGCAGCGCGCACGGGTTCCGTGATCTGCTGGGGTCGGTGCTGGCGGTGGAGCTGCTGGCCCTGGTGACGGTGGCCGAGGGCGACGCGGTGGAGGCGGCGGTGCTCCAGGGCGCGGCGGCCGGCATGTGGCCGTCGGTGGGGCTGCGGCTGTTCGGTTCGGCGCACTACAACGCGCCGCACGAGCTGTGCGAGGCGATGGCCCGGGAGCTGCTGGGCGACGAGCGGTACACGGAGTGTGTGCGCCAGGGGACGGGGCTCAGCCGGGAGGCTGCGGTGACCCGGGCACTGCGCGGCTCGCGCGCCCGGTCGCTGCGGCGGCTGCCGGCACCGCGGACCCCGGGACCGGCCCGCCGGCTGCGGTCCCAGTTGTCGAACGGCGACTGACCGGCCGGTCAGTCGCCGTCCGGGTGGCCCAAAAACGCGCGGACCCGCCGTCCCCTCCACCCGGGCGGGCGGGGAGACGGCGGGTCGAGGCGGTGCTACGGCCTGCCGGTGATCAGCGGGCGTAGTACTCGACGACGAGCTGCTCGTCGCAGATCACCGGGATCTCCTTGCGGTTCGGCTCGCGGTCCAGGCGGAACGCCAGGGCCTTGAGGTTCACCTGGAGGTAGCGCGGGGTCTCGCCCTCGGGGGCGAAGCCACCCTCACGGGCGATCGTGAAGAGCGTCTTCTCCTTGGAGCGGTCGCGGACCTGCACGACGTCGTCCGGACGGACACGGAAGGACGGCTTGTCGACCTTCTGGCCGTTGACCTGGATGTGGCCGTGGACGACCATCTGGCGGGCCTGGTAGATCGTGCGGGCGATGCCCGAACGCAGGACCAGCGCGTCGAGGCGGCGCTCCAGCTCGACGATCAGGGCCTCACCGGTCTTGCCCTGGACCTTGGAGGCACGCTCGTAGGCGCGGACGAGCTGACGCTCGGACACGTCGTACTGCGCGCGCAGACGCTGCTTCTCGAGCAGACGGACCTTGTAGTCCGAGTTCTGCTTGCGGCCGCGGCCGTGCTCGCCCGGCGGGTAGGGACGGGCCTCGAAGTACTTGACGGCCTTCGGGGTCAGCGCGATGCCGAGGGCACGCGACTTCTTCACCTTGGGGCGGGACTGGTTCGCCACTGTCTCTCATTTCGTAGTGTTCGGCTCGTCAGGGTTACGGAGGTCGCATCCGCAGCCGGGAAAACCCGCTGGTCCACGAGGGACCTGCCGGGCAGCCGCTTCCCTGGTCTGGGCACATACGTGCAGCACGCGAGTGGCCCACCGACCTGTCCCGGGACTCCGGGTGGTGGTGGGCTGCCCGCGACACCGTTCGACGGTGCGCGACGCTCCTGGAGCCGGTCCGTGACGAACCGGGGCTCCGGCTGGTTGTCCCGCTCTGACGGCACGGGACTCAGCACTCCGCAGCAGTCTACAGGCTGCCTTGACCGCTTCCGACCGAGGTGCTCACGGACGCTTGCGGCCCAGGTGCTTGCGGGTCCACTCGACCGCGTCCGCGTAGCGCGCCTCGGCGCCGTGCCGGCTCGGGCTGTAGTACTCGCGGTCTTTGAGGGCGTCCGGCGCGTACTGCTGGGCGGCGATGCCCTCGGGCAGGTCGTGCGGGTAGACGTAGCCCTGGGCGTGGCCGAGCTTGGCGGCGCCCTTGTAGTGGCCGTCCCGCAGGTGCGGCGGCACGGACCCGGCCAGCCCCTTGCGCACGTCCTCCAGGGCGGCGCCGATCGCCGTGGTCGCCGAGTTGGACTTGGGGGCGAGCGCGAGGGCGATGGTGGCGTGGCTGAGGGTGAGAGCGGCCTCGGGGAAGCCGATCATGGCGACGGCCTGGGCGGCGGCGACGGCGATCGGCAGCGCGTTCGGATCGGCCAGGCCGATGTCCTCGCTGGCGGAGATCATCAGCCGGCGGGCGATGAACCGGGGGTCCTCGCCGGCCTCGATCATCCGCGCCAGGTAGTGCAGGGCGGCGTCGACGTCGGAGCCCCGGATGGACTTGATCAGGGCGCTGGCGACGTCGTAGTGCTGGTCGCCGTCGCGGTCGTACTTCACCGCGGCCCGGTCGACCGTCTCCTCCAGCGTGGTCAGGGAGATCTCGTCCTCGCCCTTGTCGAGGGCGGCGCCGGCGGCGGCCTCCAGCGCGGTCAGCGCCCGCCGGGCGTCGCCGCCGGCGATGCGCAGCAGATGGTCCTCGGTGTCCTCGGGCAGGGCGACGGCGGACTTCAGGCCCCGCTCGTCGGTGAGGGCGCGGCGCAGCAGGCCGCGCACGTCGTCGTCGGTGAGGGGTTCGAGGGTGAGCAGCAGGGAGCGGGACAGCAGCGGGGAGATCACCGAGAAGTACGGGTTCTCGGTGGTGGCCGCGATCAGGGTCACCCAGCGGTTCTCCACCGCCGGGAGCAGGGAGTCCTGCTGGGCCTTGCTGAAGCGGTGGATCTCGTCGAGGAAGAGGACGGTCTCCTGGCCGTACCCGCCGGTGGCTCGGCGGGCGCCGTCGATGACCGCGCGGACCTCCTTGACGCCCGCGGTGATCGCCGACAGTTCCACGAAGCGCTTGTTGGTCGCCTTGGAGACGACATAGGCGAGGGTGGTCTTGCCGGTGCCGGGCGGGCCCCAGAGGATCACCGAGGAGGGTCCGGCCGGGCCGCCCGCGCCCTCGCCGACCAGTCGGCGCAGGGGCGAGCCGGGCTTCAGCAGGTGCTGCTGGCCCACCACCTCGTCGAGGGTGCGCGGGCGCATCCGGACGGCCAGCGGGCTGGCGGCCGGGTCCTTCTCCTGGCGTTCTTCTGCTGCGGCGGTGAACAGGTCGGGCTCCACACGGAAACCCTATGGCACGCCACCGACAACGCCGTCGGCCACCGGACCCGGCGGCCCGCTCGGGCCGGGGGGCGCGGGCCCGGCGGCTCGGGGCGAGAGGTCCGGACCCGGCGGCTCAGGCCCAGAGGCTGCTGCCCCAGCGGGTGAGGATCAGCATGGCGATGACGCCGGTGTGGGTGACCGGGAGCACCCAGGTGAACTCGGCGAGGAACGACTTCACCGCGCGGGGGGCGGGCAGGAAGTCGTTGCGGATGTTGAAGGAGGTGACGTACCAGAACAGGGTGAGGGTGGCGACCCAGGCCAGGGAGCACCACAGGCACAGGGCGTTGATCCGGTACAGCGACTCGTACTGGAGCCAGGTCACGAAGCAGACGCCGAAGAGCGTGCCGGCGTTGAAGGTGAGCCAGTACCAGCGGGGGAAGCGGGCGTGGGCCAGCAGGCTCATGCCGACGCAGATCACGATGCCGTACGCGACCAGGCCGAGCATGGGGTTGGGGAACCCGAAGACCGAGGCCTGCTTGCTCTCCATGACGCTGCCGCAGGAGATGATCGGGTTGATGCTGCAGCTCGGCGTGAAGGTCTTGCCGCTCAGCTTGCCTTCGAGGATCTTCTGCTTGTCGATCGTGATGACCCAGGCGGCGAGCAGTCCGGCGGCGCCGCAGACCACCAGCAGCAGGGCGAGGGCGCGGCTGCCGCCGACCGTCCGGGGTCCGGGGGCCGCGGGCTCGGAGTCGGGCTCCATGGAGACGTCCTTGACTGTCGTCTTGCTCATCACGCCGATTCCGTCGCTCGAGAGTCGGAGGTGCTTCGGGCAGGGCCATTGTGCCGCACGCGCGCGCGTGTTCACCGTTCGATGGAGATAAGGAAGCGGCCGAAGGGGATGCGGCCACCGTTGGCAGGACCGGCAGCGGCGGCCGGGAGCGGTGTTCACCCCGGTCCGCCGAAACCGCCCGGCATGGCGAACGGGAGCGCATGAGGTTGACGGCCCGCCGGTGCGTCCACGTCCGGCGTCACACGCGCGAGCCGAGGCTCCCGTACGCCAGGGCGCCGGACCCCTCGCGGGGATCCGGCGCCCTGGGACGCGCGGAAAGCGTCAGCCGAGCCTTGACTCAAGCTCCGCCACGATCTCGTTCACGCCGATGGCCACCTGTTCGCCGGACTCCATGTCCTTGAGCTGGACGACGCCCTCGGCCAGGTCGCGCTCGCCCATCACCAGGGCGTAGCGCGCACCCGAGCGGTTGGCCGCCTTCATGGCCGCCTTCAGGCCCTTGCCGCCGTAGGAGAAGTCGGCGGCGACGCCGTTCTTGCGCAGCTCGGTGACCTTGGCGAACAGGATCCGGCGCGCCTCCTCGCCGAGCGGGACCGCGAACACGCTGGTGGTGGCGGGCAGCTGGAGTTCGACGCCCTCCGCCTCCAGGGCGAGGACCGTGCGGTCCACGCCGAGCGCCCAGCCGACCGAGGGCAGCGCGGGGCCGCCGATCATCTCGGACAGGCCGTCGTAGCGGCCGCCGCCGCCGACCGCGGACTGCGAGCCGAGGCCGTCGTGCACGAACTCGAAGGTGGTGCGCGTGTAGTAGTCCAGACCGCGGACCAGCTTGGGGTCGTCCTCGAAGGAGACGCCGGCCGCGGTGATCAGCTCGCGGACCTCCTCGTGGTACGCCTTGCACGCGTCACACAGGTAGTCGCGCAGCAGCGGGGCGTCGGTGAGCTGCTTCTGCACGTCCGGGCGCTTGTCGTCGAGCACGCGCAGCGGGTTGATCTCCGCGCGGCGCAGCGTGTCCTCGTCCAGGTCCAGGCCGCGCAGGAAGTCCTGGAGCGCCGCGCGGTAGATCGGACGGCACTCCTTGTCGCCGAGGCTGTTGAGCAGGATGCGGAAGTTCCTGAGGCCCAGCGAGCGGTAGGCCTGGTCGGCCAGGATGATCAGCTCGGCGTCGAGCGCCGGGTCCTCCGCCCCGATCGCCTCGGCGCCCACCTGGGAGAAGTGGCGGTAGCGGCCCTTCTGGGGGCGCTCGTAGCGGTAGTAGGAGCCGGAGTACCAGAGCTTGACCGGCAGGTTGCCGGTCTTGTGCAGGTTGGCCTCCAGGGCGGCGCGCAGCACGGAGGCGGTGCCCTCGGGGCGCAGGGCGAGCCTGTCGCCGCCCTTGGTCTCGAAGGCGTACATCTCCTTGGTGACGATGTCGGTGGATTCGCCGACACCGCGCGCGAAGAGTTCGACGTTCTCGAAGCCGGGCGTCTCGATGTAGCCGTAGCCGGAGTTGCGCAGCGGGGCGGCGATGGCCTCGCGCACCGCCAGGAACTTCGCGGAGTCCGGCGGGATCAGGTCGTAGGTGCCCTTGGGGGCCTTGAAGGTGCTCACGAAGTCTCTCGTCACATTCCTCGTCGGGGAGCGTCGCCCGCTCCCTGGCCGGCCGCCACCTGCCGCAGATACGGGTTGGTGGCGCGCTCCTGGCCGATGGTCGTCTGGGGGCCGTGGCCGGACAGCACCACGGTCGAGTCGTCGAGCGGCAGGCACACGCGGGCCAGCGAGTCGAGCATCTCGGCCATGTCACCGCCGGGCAGGTCGGTGCGTCCGATGGAGCCGGCGAACAGCAGATCCCCGGAGAAGAAGACCTGCGGGATGTCCGCGGTCTCGGGCATCCGGAACGTCACCGACCCCTTGGTATGGCCCGGCGCGTGCGCGACGGAGAACTCCAGACCGGCCAGCTCCAGCCTGGCGCCGTCGGCCAGTTCCTCGACGTCGTCCGGCTCCCCCACGGTCAGCTCGCCCATCAGCGGCATGCCGATGGAGCGGCCGAGGGCCTTCTCGGGGTCGCTCATCATGTACCGGTCGGCCGGGTGGATCCAGGCCGGTACGCCGTGTGCTCCGCACACCGGGACGACCGAGGCCACGTGGTCGATGTGGCCGTGGGTGAGGACGACGGCGACGGGCTTGAGCCGATGCTTCTTCAGCGCTTCCTCGACGCCTCGGGCGGCCTGGTGGCCGGGGTCGATGATCACGCACTCCTCACCGGCGGCGGGGGCGACGAGATAGCAGTTCGTCCCCCAGGCCCCGGCGGGGAACCCGGCAATGAGCACGATCGTCCTTCGTTTGTGTCGATAAGGGAGGGCATCGGGCGGCTAGGCCTGTGATCCGAGCCTACCGGCGCTGCCGGATCCTCAGCTAACCCATATACGGTACGGGGCACACGCAGGCGGTCGGCTCACGGGACGCGCGCGTACCGGTCGACACATGAGACGCATGAGGAGAGAACCCGGTGGTCAGCCAGGAGCAGCGGCGGCGTCAGCTCGCCCGGGAGAAGTTCTTGCGGCAGCAGCAGCGGCGCACCGATGCGCGGCGCAGGGCGCGTGTGCGCAACTCGGTGATCGCGTCGGTGCTCGGCGTGGTCGTCATCGCCGGTGCGGCGCTGTACACGACCGGGGCCCTCAAGAGCGACAAGGACGACAGCAAGTCGAACGCGGGTGCGAAGGCCTCCCCCAGCGCCACCAGCAAGGCGCCGGACCCGTGCGCCAAGCCGGCCGCGGGCTCGGTGAAGAAGCTGAGCTGGAAGAAGGAGCCGGCGATGAGGATCGACACGTCGGCGAAGTACACGATGAAGCTGGCGACGACGTGCGGTGACATAGACATCGCGCTGAAGGCGGGCGCGGCTCCGCACACGGTGAACTCGTTCGACTTCCTGGCGGGCCAGGGCTTCTTCGACCACACCAAGTGCCACCGGCTCACCACCGCCGGCATCTACGTGCTCCAGTGCGGCGACCCGCAGGGGCAGGGCACCGGCGGTCCGGGCTACACGATCCCGGACGAGAACCTCAAGGACAAGAGCCTGAG
The DNA here is from genome assembly GCF_040683715.1 of Streptomyces sp. NPDC093260. Classification (NCBI taxonomy): domain Bacteria; kingdom Bacillati; phylum Actinomycetota; class Actinomycetes; order Kitasatosporales; family Streptomycetaceae; genus Streptomyces; species Streptomyces sp. NPDC093260. Next base: position 243,056 of record NZ_JBFBEK010000009.1, on the reverse strand, counting down.
CGGCAACGTCTACCCGGCGGGCACGGTGGCGATGGCGAACCAGTACAACGCCTCCAGCGGCCAGGGCCGCAACTCCGGCGGCAGCCAGTTCTTCCTCGTCTACCAGGACAGCCAGCTTCCGCCCAACTACACCCCCTTCGGTACGATTTCAGAGTCCGGGCTGAAGGTGCTGAAGAAGATCGCCGCCGCAGGCGAGAACACCGGGGCCGGCGACGGGGCGCCCAACGCGACGGTCGTCATCAACAAGGCCACGGTCGCGAAATCCTGATCGTCAACTGCGTAATTTCGGTCGCGCTGGATGCGGACAGGCAACCCGCCGGTCGCCTATGTTGGCCGTGACGAAACTGTGGACGATGCCCGGGGGAGCCACGAAGCCCCCTCGCGGGCATCATGTGGAGGAGGCGCTGTGAGCAGCGACCCGTGGGGCCGCGTCGACGAGACGGGGACCGTGTACGTGCGGACGGCCGACGGCGAGCAGGTCGTCGGTTCCTGGCAGGCCGGCTCCCCCGAGGAGGCGCTGGCCTACTTCGAGCGCAAGTACGAGGGCCTGGTTGTGGAGATCGGCCTCCTCGAGAAGCGAGTGCGGACCACCGACCTGTCGTCGAAGGACGCGCAGGCCGCCATCGATCACCTGCGGGAGCAGATCGACGCGCACCACGCGGTCGGTGATCTCGACGCGCTGCGCGCTCGTCTGGACAAGCTGGTCGAGACCGTCGAGGCCCGGCGCGAGGAGCGCAAGGCGCAGCGCGCCCGGCAGACGGACGAGGCCCGGCATTCCAAGGAGGCGCTGGTCGCGGAGGCGGAGGACCTTGCCCGCTCGGACCAGTGGCGGGTGGCCGGTGAGCGGCTGCGGGCGCTGGTGGACACCTGGAAGGGGCTGCCGCGGCTGGACCGCAAGTCGGACGACGAGCTGTGGCACCGCTTCTCGCACGCCCGCTCGGCGTTCTCCAAGCGGCGCAAGGCGCACTTCGCGCAGCTGGACGCGCAGCGCGAGGAGGCCCGCCGGATCAAGGAGCGGCTGGTCGCCGAGGCGGAGGCGCTGTCGGGTTCGACGGACTGGGGTCCGACGGCGGCCCGCTACCGGGATCTGATGGCCGAGTGGAAGGCCGCGGGCCGGGCGCAGCGGGAGCACGAGGACGATCTGTGGAACCGTTTCCGCGGCGCCCAGGACGTTTTCTTCGCGGCGCGCGGTTCGGTGTTCGCCGAGCGCGACGCCGAGCAGGCGGAGAACCTCAAGCTGAAGGAGGAGCTGGCCGAGGAGGCCGAGCGACTGCTGCCGGTGACCGATCTGAAGGCCGCCCGGGCCGCCTTCCGCTCGATCAACGAGCGCTGGGAGACGATCGGCCATGTGCCGCGCGACGCCCGGCCCAAGGTCGAGGGCAGGATGCACGCGGTGGAGCGCGCCCTTCAGGAGGCCGAGGAGGCCGAGTGGCGCCGGACGAACCCGGAGGCGCGTGCGCGTGCCGAGGGGCTGACCGATCAGCTCCAGGCCGCCGTGGACAAGCTGCGGGGCCAGATCGAGCAGGCGCGCACCCAGGGCAACACCGCCCGGGCCGACAAGCTGGAAAGGGAGCTGGAGGGCCGTCAGGCGCTGCTGGACCAGGCCCTGAAGGGCCTGCAGGAGTTCGGCGGCTGACACGCCGCTTCCCGCTTCGCGGATGACCGAGGGCTCCCGTACGGCGTGTACGGGAGCCCTCGTCGTGTGTCCGCGGCCCGCCAGGCCCGCTGGGTTCGCTAGGTGCGGTTGCGTGCCGAGGTGACCCGGTAGACGTCGTAGACGCCCTCGACGCCGCGTACGGCCCGCAGGACGTGGCCCAGGTGCTTGGGGTCGCCCATCTCGAAGGTGAAGCGGGAGGTGGCGACGCGGTCGCGGGAGGTCTGGACGGCCGCGGAGAGGATGTTGACGTGCTGGTCGGACAGGACGCGGGTGACGTCCGACAGCAGCCGGGAGCGGTCCAGCGCCTCGACCTGGATGGCGACCAGGAAGACCGAGGACTGGGTGGGCGCCCATGCGACGTCCAGGATGCGCTCGGGCTCGCGGGACAGCGACTCGACGTTGACGCAGTCGTTGCGGTGCACGGAGACGCCGCTGCCGCGGGTGACGAAGCCGATGATCGGGTCGCCGGGCACCGGGGTGCAGCAGCGGGCCAGCTTGACCCACACGTCGTCGACGCCCTTGACGACGACGCCCGGGTCCGCGTTGGAGCGGCGCTTGCGGCCGCGCCCGCGCGCGGGCGGCATCGCCTCGTCGATCTCCTCGGTGGCGGCCTCCTCGCCGCCGAGGGCCTGGACGAGCTTCTGGACGATGTTCTGCGCCGAGACATGCCCCTCGCCGATCGCCGCGTAGAGCGCGGAGATGTCGGAGTAGCGCATCTCGTGGGCGAGGGTGACCAGGGAGTCGCCGGTCAGGATCCGTTGGATCGGCAGGTTCTGCTTGCGCATGGCGCGGACGATGGCGTCCTTGCCCTGCTCGATCGCCTCGTCGCGGCGCTCCTTGGAGAACCAGCCGCGGATCTTGTTGCGGGCGCGCGGTGACTTGACGAAGCCGAGCCAGTCCCGGGAGGGCCCGGCGCCGGTCGCCTTGGAGGTGAAGACCTCCACCAGGTCGCCGTTGTCCAGGGTCGACTCCAGTGGCACCAGACGGCCGTTGACCCGGGCTCCTATCGTGCGGTGGCCGACCTCGGTGTGCACGGCGTAGGCGAAGTCGACGGGGGTGGCGCCGGCCGGGAGCGCTATGACGTCGCCCTTGGGCGTGAAGACGAAGACCTCGTTGCGGGAGAGGTCGAAACGCAGCGACTCCAGGAACTCGCCGGGGTCCTCGGTCTCCTTCTGCCAGTCCAGCAACTGCCGGAGCCACGCCATGTCGTTGATGGCGTCCTTGTCCTTGGCGGACGACTTGGGCGCGTCGGTGCGGACCTTGGAGGCGCCGGCGACGGCCTCCTGCTTGTACTTCCAGTGCGCGGCGATGCCGTACTCGGCGCGGCGGTGCATGTCGAAGGTGCGGATCTGCAGTTCGACCGGTTTGCCGTTGGGACCGATGACCGTCGTGTGCAGCGACTGGTACATGTTGAACTTGGGCATCGCGATGTAGTCCTTGAACCGGCCGGGGACCGGGTTCCATCGCGCGTGCACGGTGCCGAGGGCGGCGTAGCAGTCCCGGACGGTGTCGACCAGGACGCGGATGCCCACCAGGTCGTAGATCTCCGCGAAGTCGCGGCCGCGGACGATCATCTTCTGGTAGACGCTGTAGTAGTGCTTGGGGCGGCCGGTGACGGTCGCCTTGATACGGGCGGCGCGCAGGTCGGCCTGGACCTCGTCGGTGACGATGGCCAGGTACTCGTCGCGCTTGGGTGCGCGTTCGGCGACGAGGCGGACGATCTCGTCGTACATCTTGGGGTAGAGGATCGCGAAGGCGAGGTCCTCCAGCTCCCACTTGATGGTGTTCATGCCCAGGCGATGGGCGAGCGGCGCGTAGATCTCCAGGGTCTCGCGCGCCTTCTTCTCCTGCTTCTCGCGTTTGAGGTAGCGCATGGTGCGCATGTTGTGCAGGCGGTCGGCGAGCTTGATGACCAGGACGCGGGGGTCCTTGGCCATGGCGACGACCATCTTGCGCACGGTCTCGGCCTGTGCGGCCTCGCCGAACTTGACCTTGTCCAGCTTGGTGACGCCGTCGACGAGCAGGGCGACCACGTCGCCGAAGTCGCGGCGCAGGTCCTCCAGGCCGTACTCGGTGTCCTCGACGGTGTCGTGCAGCAGCCCGGCCATCAGGGTGGCCGGGTCCATGCCCAGCTCGGCGAGGATGGTGGTGACGGCGAGCGGGTGCGTGATGTACGGGTCGCCGCTCTTGCGCTTCTGGCCGCGGTGCCAGCGCTCGGCGACCTGGTAGGCGCGCTCGATCTGGCGCAGCGTCGAGGTCTCGATCTTGGGGTCGTTGCTGCGCACTATCCGCAGCAGGGGCTCCAGGACCGGGTTGTACGGGTTGGCGCGCTGCACGCCGAGGCGGGCCAGGCGGGCGCGGACGCGGTTGGAGGAGCCGGAGCGGGTCCCGGTCCCGCCGGCGGAGCGCACGGGCGGAGCGGGTTTGGGGCGCGCGGCCTCGGCGGTCTTCTCGACCGGCGCGGACTGGGCGTGCTCGACCGCCCGCCGGGTGTCGTTCTTCGCGTTCGACACCTTGGGCGCGGGCTTCGCCGCGGACGCCGAGGCGGACTCGGGCTTGGCGGCGGTCAGTGGCTGGGCCTCGTCTGGCAAGAGGACTCCTCGTGCGCGATCCGGGTCCCCCGGTCAGGCTCCGGAAACCCCATGGTAGCGATCCCGGGCCGCGGGATCGCCTTCAGTCCGGTGTGCGGGCTGTTCACTGTGCAAACACCTGAGACGGGCGCCGGATTCCTCCGGGCCCGTCTCTGTGGTGCCGTCTGTACGGATACGGCGTTTTCGTCCCGTATCCGCGCTTCGGTCAGACCTGGAGCAGCGCCTCCAGGGGCGCTCCGTCCAGCGCCGGTTCCAGCCGGGCCCGGCCGCCGAGGAACCCGAGTTCCATCAGGACGGCGACGCCGGCGACCTGGGCGCCCGCCCGGCGGATCAGCTGCACGGAGGCCTCCGCGGTGCCGCCGGTGGCGAGGACGTCGTCCACGACCAGGACGCGGTCGCCCGCGGTCAGGTCCTCGGCGTGCACCTCGATCTCCGCCGAGCCGTACTCCAGGTCGTAGGCCTGGCGGAGGGTGGCTCCGGGGAGCTTGCCCGCCTTGCGCACGGGGATGAAACCGAGGCCCGCGCGGACGGCGACCGGGGCGCCGAGGATGAAGCCGCGGGCCTCCAGGCCGACGATCTTCGTGGCGCCGGCGCGTTCGGCGATCTCGGCGAACGCGTCGGTCAGGGCGGTGAACGCCGCCGGATCCGCCAGGAGCGGGGTGATGTCCTTGAACATCACGCCCTGCTCCGGGTAGTCCTCCACGTCGCGGATGCGGCTGAGCAGCAGTTCCTGGATGTCGGTCATCGCGGTCACCGGCGCTTCCCGGAGGGCCGGCCACGGCCCCGGCTGCGGGAGGCGCCCTGCTCGCGCGGGCCGACGACCGCGGGGGCGGCGTCCTCGGGCTCCTCGCCGAAGGACGAGTCGGCGCCCTGGGCCGCCGGCTCACCCTGCGCGCCGGCCTGCGCCCGCTTGGCCAGGACGCGCTTGCGCAGGGCCTTCATCTGCGGCTCGCGCTCCTTGAGGTCGGCGACGAGCGGCGTGGCGATGAAGATCGAGGAGTACGCGCCGGCGGCGAGGCCGACGAACAGCGACAGCGAGATGTCGTTGAGCATGCCCGCGCCGAGCACGCCGCCGCCGATGAACAGCAGGCCCGCCACCGGCAGCAGCGCGACCACGGTGGTGTTGATGGAGCGCATCAGCGTGCCGTTGATCGACTGGTTGGCGATGTCGCTGTAGGTCCAGCGCGTCTGCTTGGTGATGTCCTTCGTCTGCTCCTTGAGGCTGTCGAAGACGACGACCGTGTCGTAGAGCGAGTAACCGAGGATGGTCAGCAGACCGATCACGGTGCCCGGCGTGACCTCGAAGCCGACGAGGGCGTAGATGCCGGTGGTGATCGTGATGTCGTGGATCAGGGCGACCAGGGCGGCCAGCGCCATCCGCCACTCGAAGGCGATCGCCAGGTAGATCACGACCAGGACCATGAAGATCGCCAGGCCCTCCCAGGCCTTGTTGGCGATCTGCTTGCCCCAGCTGGGGCCGACCAGGTCGGCGTTGATCTGCTCCGGGTTGACCTTCAGGTCCTTGGAGAGGGTGTCCTTGATCTCGTCGGACTTGCCGGTGTCGATGCCGGCGATTTGGATGCGCAGGCTGCCGTCACCGAGCTTCTGCACGATCGCGTCGTGGCCGGAGGCCTCTTGGGCGTACGTCTCGGCCTGGCTGACCGAGGTCGTCATGTGCTTGGGGGTGGTGAAGACCGCTCCGCCCTGGAACTCGATGCCCATGTTCAGGCCGCGCACCGCCAGGCCGAGGATGGCCGTGATGGTGATCAGGATGGAGATGCCGTACCAGATCTTGCGGTTCTTGACGAAGTCGTAGCCGACCTCGCCACGGTGGAGTCGGGCGCCGAGGCTGCCGATCTTCGACATACGCTCACGCCTCCTTCGTGTCGACGGGGCGGGCGGGGCGGCGGGTACGGCGCAGCGGAGGCTTGGCGCCCAGGGCCTTGGGATCGAGGCCGGACCACTTGTGGCCGTTCGCGTAGAACTTCCTGCGGGCCAGGATCGTCATCAGCGGCTTGGTGAACAGGAAGACGACGACCACGTCGAGCAGCGTGGTCAGGCCGAGCGTGAACGCGAAGCCCTGCACCTTGCCGACGGTAACGATGAACAGCACCGCGGCGGCCAGGAACGAGACGAAGTCGGAGACCAGGATGGTGCGGCGCGCGCGCGGCCAGGCGCGTTCCACGGCGGGGCGCAGCGAGCGGCCCTCGCGGATCTCGTCGCGGATGCGCTCGAAGAACACGATGAACGAGTCCGCGGTGATGCCGATGGCGACGATCGCGCCGCACACCGCCGGCAGGTTCAGCGCGAAGCCGATGGCCGGGCCGAGCAGCGACATGATCACGTAGGCGAGGATCGCCGAGACCAGCAGCGAGGGGATGGCGATCAGCGACAGGCCGCGGTAGAAGATCAGCAGGTAGACGACGACCAGGGCGAGGCCGATGGCGCCCGCGATCAGGCCGGCGTGCAGCTGGTCGCCGCCGAGCGCGGCCGTCACGGTGGTGACGCTGTCCTCCTTGAAGGTCAGCGGCAGGGCGCCGTAGGAGAGCATGTTGGCCAGGCTCTGCGCGGACTGCTGGTCGAAGCTGCCGGAGATCTCGGCGTTGCCGCCGGTGATGGCCTGCTTGACGTAGGGGTCGGAGACCACTTCGCCGTCCAGCACGATGGCGAACTGGTTCTGCGGCGACTGGTTCTGCGCCAGCTTGCCGGTGACGTCGGCGAACTTCTTCGCGCCCGAGCCGGTGAAGTCGAGCTGGACGATCCAGCCGGCCGCGCCCTGGGTGTCGAAGACCGCCTGGCCCTTCTTGACGTCGGTGCCGTCGACGGCGGCCGGGCCGAGGATGTACTTCTGCCACACGCCCGAGGAGTTCTTGCCGCAGGCCACGGTGGGCTCGGTGGGCAGCACGCCCTTGCCGGCGGTGGCGCGCACGCTCTCCTTGGAGCAGTCGAGCGCTGTGTACTGGGCCTGGAGCTTGGCGGTGGCGTCGGCGCCGGCGCTGCCGCTCGGCGACGGGGCGGCGCTGGTGGATGCCTTCGGGCTGGAGGACGCCTTACCGGACGGCGTGGCGTCGGCCTTCAGGGCGCCGGTGACGGCGCGGCCCTGCTGGGTCGCCGTCGCCGACGGGCTCGCGGAGCCGGAGGTCGCCTTGTCGCCGGACTGTTCCGTCGCCTTGCCCGAAGGGCTGGCGGACGCCTTGCCCGAGGGGCTGGAGGAGGCGCTCGGCGACGGGCTGGCCGTGGCGGCGCCGGCGGAGACCTCGGTGGCGAGGACCGGACGGAAGTACAGCTTCGCGGTGGTGCCGACCTGCTCCCGGGCCTGCTTGGAGTTCGTGCCCTTGGGGATGTTGACGATGATGTTGTCGTCGCCCTGGGTCTGGACCTCGGCCTCCGAGACGCCAAGACCGTTGACACGGCGTTCCATGATGTTCACGGCCGTGTTCATGTTGGTCTTGTTGATCGCGGATTCCTGACCGCGTTCGGGGACCGCCCGCAGGGTGATGCTCGTGCCGCCGGCCAGGTCGATGCCGAGACGCGGGGTGGTGTTCCCCGAGGCGAACATGCCGCCGGTGAGCGCCACGATGGCGATCAGGATGAGGGCCAGCGAGCGCCATGGCTTGCTCTGGGCGCTCGCGCTCCGGCCCTTCTTAGGTGCTGCCACCTTCTCGTACTCCCTCTCGGGCCGCTCCGCGCCGGGTCAGCCCGGTGGCGGCCATGACATGGTGTCGGGATCCCGCGCGAAGTGAACACGTCCCAGGGCGCGCGGGCGGTGCCGCGCGCCCTGGAGGGTGACTACTTCGCCTCGGAGTCGCCGTCGGTCTTCTTCGGCTCTGCGTCCGCCTTCGCCTCGGCGGCGTCGGCCGGCTCCTCGGCCGCGTCCTTCTTCCCGAGGTCGATCGGCTTGTCGTCGGAGGCGGTGGAAGCGTCGGCGGCGGGCTCGTCGGTCTCGGTGAGGGAGGAGGCGTCGTCGGGAACGAGGTCGGCGTCGGACTTCAGGTCGTGCTCGATGCCGTGGACGATGCGGTTGTACTCGTCGTCGGACAGGACGGTGGCGATGGCGTTCTTGGCGAACAGCAGCTCCACGCCCGGCCCGGCGTCAAGGAGGACCGTGTCGTCGTTGACCTCCTTGACCGTGGCGTACATGCCCCCGATGGTGCGGATTCCGCTGCCGGGCTGCATCTGGTTCCGCATGTCGGCGGCCTGAGCCTGCTTGCGCTTGGCCGACCGGGTCATCAGGAACATGGCCCCGATGAGCACGATGAACGGGAGGAGGGTCACGAGACTCACGGGTCGGAACTTCCTTCACACGACCGCGATGGTGAGCGGCCTGATGGTTGGGGGTGTGCGTGCCGTCGACAAGGGCGGCATCGGCGGAGTCTAAGCGAGTCCGCGTGCATGGAACAACGCTCAGCATGGCACCTGGGTTCCTGGTCGGGCCAATGCCGCACGCATCACGCCCCGAACAGGTCCCCTTGTCCGTTTCCCGCGGTCTGCGAGCGCGGCGGCGTCAGTCCGAGATGCGCCCACGCCGCGGGGGTGGCGACACGCCCGCGGGGGGTGCGGGCGAGCAGGCCCTCCCGTACGAGGAAGGGCTCGGCGACCTCTTCCACGGTCTCACGTTCCTCCCCCACCGCCACCGCGAGTGTCGACAGGCCGACGGGACCGCCGCCGAACAGCTTCAGCAGCGCCTGGAGCACGGCCCGGTCGAGCCGGTCCAGGCCGCGCGGGTCGACCTCGTAGACGGCGAGGGCGGCGGCGGCGATCTCACGGGTGATGACGCCGTCCGCTTTGACCTGCGCGTAGTCGCGCACCCGGCGCAGCAGCCGGTTGGCGATCCGGGGGGTGCCGCGGGAGCGGCCGGCGATCTCGGCGGCACCGGCGGTGTCGATCTCGACGTCGAGCAGGCTCGCCGAGCGGTGCACGACGCGCTCCAGTTCGGCGGGCTCGTAGAACTCCATGTGCGCGGTGAAGCCGAACCGGTCGCGCAGCGGGGGCGGCAGCAGGCCGGCCCGGGTGGTGGCGCCGACCAGGGTGAAGGGGGGCAGCTCCAGCGGGATGGCGGTGGCGCCGGGACCCTTGCCGACGATGACGTCGACGCGGAAGTCCTCCATCGCCATGTAGAGCATCTCCTCGGCGGGCCGGGACATCCGGTGGATCTCGTCGAGGAAGAGCACCTCGCCCTCCTGGAGGGAGGAGAGGATGGCGGCGAGGTCGCCGGCGTGCTGGATGGCGGGTCCCGAGGTGATCCGGATGGGGGCGCCCATCTCGGCGGCGATGATCATCGACAGGGTGGTCTTGCCGAGGCCGGGCGCGCCGGAGAGCAGCACGTGGTCGGCGGTGGCGCCGCGCGCGCGGGCGGCGCGCAGCACGAGGTCGAGCTGTTCGCGCACCTTCTCCTGGCCGATGAACTCGCCCAGGTCCTTGGGCCGCAGGGCGGCCTCGACGGCCTGGTCCTCACGGTCGGCGACAGAGCCCACCAGCCGTTCGCCGGCGGGCGTGTCGGTCGTGTCGTCCCAGTTCATGTCTGCTCAGCCTCGGGGAGAGTGGTGGTCGGCGGGCTCGGTTCGGGGTCGGGGCCGGCGGGGCTCGCCGGTTCCGGGTCGGCGCCAGGGCCGCTGCGACGATCGGCGGGCCGGGCCGGGCCGATGCCGGAATCGTGGATCGGGGGCCGGTCCCACGTCAGCATCGCAGGTCAGGGGCCGTCGCCGGAGCAGGGGCCCGGGCCGGGGACCGGCTCTGGGCCAGGACCGCAGGTCAGGGGCTGTCCTCCGGGCCAGGGCCCGGACCGGGGGCCGGGCCCGTGTCGCGGCGGGCGGGACGCGGTCCCGGCCGTCGCCCGGGTCGGCGGCCCGGCCGGCCGCCTGTCAGCGGGTCCGGTTCAGGGTCTGGAGGGCGGCCTTCAGCAGCTGTCCCACCTGGGGCGCGCCGCCGCCCGCCTCGGCCTGCGGGGCCACCGCGGCGACGGCCTCGTCGGCCTCCCGGGTGGCGTACCCGAGGCCGATCAGGGCGGCGTGCAGCTGGTCGCGCCAGCCCTGGGTGACGGGGACGCCGACGGCGGGGGCGCCGACCGGTGCGCCGAGCCGGTCCTTGAGTTCCAGCAGGAGCTTCTGGGCGCCCTTCTTGCCGATGCCGGGCACCGCGGTGAGCGCCTTCTCGTCGCCGGTGGCTACCGCGCCGCGCAGGGCGTCGGGGGTGTGCACGGCGAGCATGGCCTGGGCGAGGCGGGGGCCGACGCCGCTGGCGGTCTGCAGGAGTTCGAAGACCTGGCGCTCGTCGTCGTCGGCGAAGCCGTACAGAGTGAGCGAGTCCTCGCGTACGACCAGGGAGGTGTGCAGTTTCGCGGGCTGCCCGATCCGCAGCGTCGACAGCGTGTTCGGGGTGCACTGGACGGCCATGCCGACGCCGCCCACCTCGATCACCGCGGTGTCGGGGGCGAGGGCGGCGACGGCGCCGCTGACGAAGGCGATCATGCCGTACGGCCTTTCGATGTCATCGGAGTTCCGGCCGCGTGCCGGGCGACGGCCTGCTGGAGCCGGTTCTGGGCGGGGGCCCGCCAGATGTGGCAGATGGCGAGTGCGAGAGCGTCGGCGGCGTCGGCGGGTTTCGGGGGCGCGCTCAGCCGCAGGAGCCGGGTGACCATGGCGCCCACCTGGGCCTTGTCCGCGCGTCCGCTGCCGGTGACGGCGGCCTTGACCTCGCTGGGGGTGTGCAGGGCGACGGGGATGCCGCGGCGGGAGGCGCACAGGATGGCGACGGCGCTGGCCTGGGCGGTGCCCATCACCGTGCGCACGTTGTGCTGGCTGAAGACGCGCTCCACCGCGACGAACTCCGGGCGGTGCTCGTCGAGCCACTGTTCGATGCCCTGTTCGACGACGACCAGGCGGTGGCCGAGGTCGGCGTCCGCGGGCGTGCGGACCACGCCGACGCCGATCATGGTCAGCGGCCGACCGGCGACGCCCTCCACGACGCCGACTCCGCACCGGGTCAGCCCCGGGTCCACCCCCAGTACGCGCACGCCCGTCCCTTCCGTCTGCTGCTGTTCGTGCAGGCTATCGGGTGCCACCGACAACGGCGGCGGGCCGGGGGACGCGTCCCTCCGGCCCGTCTGGGTCGCCGTGCGCGCGGGGTGTTACGCGTCGACCTTCTCCATGACCTCGTCGCTGACGTCGAAGTTGGCGAAGACGTTCTGCACGTCGTCGCTGTCCTCCAGCGCGTCGATCAGCTTGAAGATCTTCTTGGCGCCTTCCTCGTCCAGCTCGACCTGCATGGTCGGGACGAAGTTGGCCTCGGCCGAGTCGTAGTCGATCCCGGCCTCCTGGAGGGCGGTGCGGACCGCGACCAGGTCGGTGGCCTCGCTGAGCACCTCGAAGTTCTCGCCGAGGTCGTTGACCTCCTCGGCGCCCGCGTCCAGGACGGCGGCCAGGACGTCGTCCTCGGTCAGCTCGCCCTTGGGGACGATCACGACGCCCTTGCGGTTGAACAGGTACGACACCGAGCCGGGGTCGGCCATGGAGCCGCCGTTGCGGGTCATGGCGACGCGGACGTCGGAGGCGGCACGGTTGCGGTTGTCGGTGAGGCACTCGATGAGCACCGCGACACCGTTCGGACCGTAGCCCTCGTACATGATCGTCTCGTAGTCGGCGCCGCCGGCCTCCAGGCCGCCGCCGCGCTTGATGGCCGAGTCGATGTTCTTGTTGGGCACCGACTGCTTCTTGGCCTTCTGCACGGCGTCGTAGAGCGTCGGGTTGCCGTCCAGGTCGACACCGCCCATGCGCGCGGCGACCTCGATGTTCTTGATCAGCTTCGCGAAGAGCTTGCCACGCTTGGCGTCGATGACGGCCTTCTTGTGCTTCGTCGTGGCCCATTTAGAGTGGCCGGACATCTGCCTGTCTCCTTCGCGTAAACCCATCCTGTACGAACGCCCCCGGACCTGAAGCAGCCGGGAGGTACCCCCGGAGATCCTACAAGGACTCCGCGGCCCGCTTCGCGCGCACCATCTCGACGAAAAGGGCGTGCACCCGGTGGTCGCCGGTCAGCTCGGGGTGGAACGACGTGGCCAGCGCGTCGCCCTGGCGGACCGCGACGATGTGGCCGTCGTGCTCGGCGAGCACCTCGGCGCCGGCGCCGACCGACTCGACCCAGGGGGCGCGGATGAAGACGCCCTCCACGGGGTCGCCCGCGACGCCCTCGACGTCCACGGCGGCCTCGAAGGACTCGTTCTGCCGGCCGAAGGCGTTGCGGCGCACGATCATGTCGATGCCGCCGACGGTCTCCTGGCCCGAGCGCGGGTCGAGGATCTTGTCGGCGAGCATGATCATGCCGGCGCAGGTGCCGTACACGGGCATGCCTCCGCGCACGCGCGCGCGGAGGGGGTCCATCACGCCGAACAGGACGGCGAGTTTGGAGATGGTGGTGGACTCGCCGCCGGGCAGGACCAGGCCGTCGACCTCGGCGAGTTCTTCGGGGCGCCTGACCGGCCTGGCCACGGCGTCGGCCGCGGCCAGGGCGATGAGGTGCTCCCGTACGTCGCCCTGGAGGGCCAGGACGCCGATGACAGGGGCTTCGTCGCTCATGGAGTGATTACCAGCCGCGGTTGGCGTAGCGCTCGGTCTCGGGCAGGGTGTCGCAGTTGATGCCGACCATGGCCTCGCCGAGGTTGCGGGACGCGTCCGCGATGATCTTCGGGTCGTCGTAGAAGGTGGTCGCCTTGACGATGGCGGCGGCGCGCTTGGCCGGGTCGCCGGACTTGAAGATGCCGGAGCCGACGAAGACGCCCTCGGCGCCGAGCTGGCGCATCAGCGCGGCGTCGGCGGGAGTGGCCACACCGCCCGCGGAGAACAGCACCACCGGGAGCTTGCCCAGCTCGGCGACCTCCTTGACCAGCTCGTAGGGGGCGCGCAGCTCCTTGGCGGCGGCGTACAGCTCGTTGTTGTCGTAGCCGCGCAGCCGGGCGATCTCGTTCTTGATCTGGCGCAGGTGGCGGACGGCCTCGACGACGTTGCCGGTGCCGGCCTCGCCCTTGGAGCGGATCATGGCCGCGCCCTCGGCGATGCGGCGCAGGGCCTCGCCGAGGTTGGTGGCGCCGCACACGAAGGGGGTGGTGAAGGCCCACTTGTCGGAGTGGTTGACCTCGTCGGCCGGGGTGAGGACCTCGGACTCGTCGATGTAGTCCACGCCGAGGGACTGGAGCACCTGCGCCTCGACGAAGTGGCCGATGCGGGACTTGGCCATCACCGGGATGGAGACGGCGTCGATGATGCCCTCGATCATGTCCGGGTCGGACATGCGGGCCACGCCGCCGTCCTTGCGGATGTCCGCCGGGACCCGCTCCAGGGCCATGACCGCGACGGCGCCCGCGTCCTCGGCGATCTTCGCCTGCTCCGGGGTGACGACGTCCATGATCACGCCGCCCTTGAGCTGCTCGGCCATGCCGCGCTTCACCCGGGCGGTGCCGGTCTCGGGGGTCTGGGCGGAGTCGGAAAGCGTGGTGGACACGGGTGACCTCACTCGGGGGAAAAGAGGGGGTTGGTGCACGAGTGAGGAAACGCGAGTGGACCAGTCCACGGCAAGGGCCAATGGTGAGACGGTGGATCCTTTTCGGGGGCGCCGCGGCTACGTTCTCGGGGTACGGCGCATGGCGCGGACCGGCCCCGGGCCTGCCTCGCGGATACGGCGCCCCTGCCGGGCCCCGGGCGGGGCTACGCGCCCCGGTCCACCAGGGCGGGCGGCGGCTCGTCGTCCATCTCGAAGGCCAGGGGGAAGGGGGCGTGGCCGGCCAGCCGGAACCAGCGGACCTTGCGGTGCTCGCGCAGCCGGCGGGCCGCGCCCACCGCGTCGTTGTGGAAGCGGCGGGCCATCGGGACCCTGCGCACGGCCTCCGTCAGCTCGCGCGCGGCCTCCTCTCCCCCGGGCGCCTCGCGGACCGCCTCCACCTGCGGCGCCTCGGCGAACACCGCCCTGAGCGCCTGGCTCAGCTCGCTCTCGGCGACCTCGCGCTGGTCCTCCTCGGACTGCCGGGCGGCGTGCGCGGCCTCGTAGAGCACGATCGAGGCGGCCGGGTCGAGCACTCCGGAGGTGGCCAGTTCCTGGGCCACGGAGGCGCGGCGCAGCAGCTGGGCGTCGAGCGCGGCGCGGGCGGCGTCGATCCGGGCGTGCAGCCGGTCCAGCCGCCCCGCCGTCCAGCTCAGGTACAGCCCGACGGCGACGAGCGCGACAAGGATCCAGATGAACGTTGCGGTCACGGGCGGCAAGGCTACCGGTGCGCGGCGGGACGTCCGCCCGCGGGCGGACCGCGCTGCGGGCGCCGGGCGTCCCGGCCGTCCGCAGACTCCCCTCCGGGCTCCGGGCCGCCCGCGGGCGGATCGCGCTGCGGGCCAGGGGCCGACGGGAGTGGCCCCCTCAGGCCCCCGCCGCACCCGGCGGAAACCCGGCCTCAGTCGCGGGCCAGCCCCAGGCGGGCGCGCAGGCCCGTGGCGCGGTCGTCGGCGGCCACCGCCGCCGCGCCCGCCGTCACCGTCTCGTAGACCGACAGGATGTCCGCGCCGACGGTCGACCAGTCGAAGCGGCGGACGTGAGCGCTGCCGCGTTCGCGCAGCTCGGCGCGGCGGGCGGGGTCGGCGAGGAGCCGTACCGCGGCCTCGGCGAGCGCGCCCGCGTCCTCGTTGGCGAACAGCTCGCCCGCCTTGCCCTGGTCGAGCACCTGCGCGAAGGCGTCGAGGTCGGAGGCGATGACCGGCGCGCCCGCGGACATGGCCTCGACCAGGATGATGCCGAAACTCTCGCCGCCGGTGTTGGGCGCGACGTACACGTCGACGCTGCGCAGGAACCGCGCCTTGTCCTCGTCGCTGATCATGCCGAGGAACTCGACGCGGGAGCGCAGGTGCGCCGGGAGCGAGGCGACGGCCTCCTCCTCGTCGCCGCGGCCGGCCACCAGCAGCCGGGCGCCGGGCCGGGCGGCGAGGATCTTCGGCAGCGCCCGCATCAGCACCGGCAGGCCCTTGCGGGGCTCGTCGATACGTCCCATGAAGCCGATCGTCCCGCCCTGCCACTCCGGCCGCGGCTCGGCCCGGGCGAAGAAGTCCACGTCGACGCCGTTGGGGATGACCACCGCGTCGCCGCCCAGGTGCTCGACGAGGGTGCGCCGGGCGTACTCGCTCACCGCGATCCGGGCGCTGATCTTCTCCAGCGCCGCCTGGAGGATGGCGTACGCGGCGACCATGGCCCGTGAGCGCGGGTTGGAGGTGTGGAAGGTGGCGACGATCGGGCCCTGCGCCGCCCAGCAGGTCAGCAGGCCGAGGGACGGCGAGGTCGGCTCGTGGATGTGGATGACGTCGAAGCGGCCCTCGTGCAGCCAGCGCCGTACCCGCGCGGCGGACAGGAAGCCGAAGTTCAGCCGGGCCACCGAGCCGTTGTACGGCACCGGCACCGCGCGCCCGGCCGAGACGACGTACGGCGGCAGGGGGGTGTCGTCGTCGGCGGGGGCGAGGACGGACACCTCGTGGCCGAGGCGGATGAAGTACTCGGCGAGGTCGCGGATGTGGAACTGGACGCCGCCGGGCACGTCCCAGGAGTACGGGCAGACGATCCCGATTCTCACGCGGGTCCCTTCGCCGGGTCGAGGTCGGCGAGCCACAGCCGCTGGAGCATGTGCCAGTCCTCCGGATGCTCGGCGATCCCGCCGGCGAAGGCGTCGGCCAGCGCCTGCGTCATCGCGGCCGCCTTCTCCCGCCGCGTCCCCTCCGGCGGTACCTCGATCGGGGGGTGGACGCGGCCCTGCATGACGGGCGAGTCGTCGTACCAGAGGGTGACGGGCAGCAGCAGGGCGCCGGTCTGCTGCGCGAGCAGGGCGGGTCCGGCCGGCATCCGGGCTGCCGCGCCGAAGAAGTCCACCTCGACACCGGAGGCGGACAGGTCGCGGTCGGCGACCAGGCAGACCAGGCCGCCGTCGCGCAGCCGCCGGGCCAGCGTGCCGAAGGCGGAGCCCCCGCTGTGCGGCAGGACCTCCATGCCGAGGCCCTGGCGGTAGGCGACGAAACGGTCGTAGAGCGTCTCCGGCTTCAGCCGCTCGGCGACCGTGGTGAACGGCGTGTTCAGCTCGGTGGTCACCCAGGCTCCGGCCAGGTCCCAGTTGGCCAGGTGCGGCAGGGCGAGGATGACGCCCCGGCCGGCTGCCAGACCGTCGGTGAGGTGGTGGACGTCCTTGGGCGCGAACCCGCCGCGGATCCGCTCGGGACTCCAGGCCGGCAGCCGGAAGGACTCCATCCAGTAGCGCAGATACGACCGCATGCCCGCGCGGGACAGCTCCGCCAGCCGCTCGGGGCCCGCGTCCGGCAGCACGCGCGCGTAGTTGCGCTCCAGCCGCTCGACGCCCTTGCCGCGCCGCTTCCAGGCGATGTCCGCGATGGTGCGGCCGAGCCGTACGGCGACCGGTTCGGGGAGCTTCTTCACGGTGCTCCAGCCGAGGCCGTAGAGGGCGTCGGTCAGGCGCTCCTGGGCCTTCACTTCGCCGCTCCGCTCCCCTGGCTCTCCTGCCGGGCGGCCTCCGCCTCGGCCTCCTCGGACTCACGGCGGACCGTGACCACCCGTTGGATCAGCGTCACGAGGCTGCCGGCGGCCACCACCCACAGGGCGATCGGCAGCAGGTACTGGATGCCCGGCACGCCGAACTTGTGCAGACCCGCGAACCCGGCCGCCACCAGCGAGATCACCAGCCGCTCGGCGCGCTCGACGAGACCGTTGACGGCGACCGGCAGGCCGATCGACTCGCCGCGCGCCTTGGTGTACGACACCACCTGTCCGCTGGCCAGGCAGAAGATCGACACCGCGCACAGCACGTTGTCGTCGCCCCGCCCCGCGTACCAGAGGGCGAACCCGCCGAAGATCGCGCCGTCCGCCACCCGGTCCAGGGTGGAGTCCAGGAAGGCGCCCCAGCGGCTGGAGCGGCCGAGCTGGCGGGCCATGTTCCCGTCGACGAGGTCGGAGAACACGAACAGCGTGATCACGACCGTGCCCCAGAAGAACTCGCCCCGGGGGTAGAAGACCAGCGCACCCGCGACCACTCCGGCGGTGCCGAGGAGCGTGACCGTGTCCGGGCTCACGCCCCGGCGGATGAGAAACGCGGCGAACGGTGTGAGGACACGCGTGAAGAATGCACGCGCGTACTTGTTCAGCATGGCCTTCCCGACGGTCGGTGTGGCCGGACGGCCCCTGGTGGCCCCGGCTGGCCCATCGTAGCCACGCGCGCGGGAGCGTGACGCCCGGGCACCGCAGCCCGCCCGCTCGCGGCCCCCGGGGAGGCGCGCGCCGACGGCGCACGGACCTCTCACGAGCGCCCTTCGGTGAACGGGGCCGGAGGGCTTCGCGGTCCTTCGTATGGACGCGGCATGACGGGAGTGGAAAGCTCGAAGGACCGCGGGCGTCGCAGGAGCCGCCAGTGCACGCGGTGCCGCGTGTCCGCGCCCACACGGACCTCACCGTCAACGGGAGGCAGGACCATGGGCGACAAGGCGCACACACACCCCGGAGCCGCCGGCAGGGCAGTGACGGCCGACCGACCCACGTCCCTACGGAATGTGGTGCTGGTCGGCCACTCCGGATCGGGCAAGACGACACTGGTGGAAGCCCTCGCGCAGACGGCGGGGGCGGTGAACCGGGCGGGCCGCGTCGAGGACGGCGGCTGCGTCTCGGACTACGACGAGATCGAGCACCGCCAGCAGCGCTCGGTACAGCTGTCCCTGGTGCCCGTCGAATGGGAGGGCATCAAGATCAACCTGCTGGACACTCCCGGATACGCCGACTTCGTCGGGGAACTCAGGGCCGGTCTGCGCGCGGCGGACGCGGCCCTCTTCGTCGTCTCGGCCTCCGACGGTGTGGACGGCTCCACCCGCATGGTGTGGGAGGAGTGCGCCGCCGTCGGCATGCCCCGCGCCATCGTCGTCACCCACCTGGAATCGGCGCGCGCCGACTTCGAGGAGATGACCCGGGTGTGCGCCGACGCGTTCGGGGCGGACGACCCCGATGCCGTCCTGCCGCTCTACCTGCCGCTGCGCGGCCCCGAGGGAGGCGACGGGCACGCCCCCGTCACCGGCCTGGTCGGGCTGCTGACCCGCAAGCTGTTCGACTACTCGACCGGCGAGCGCAAGGAGTCCGAACCAGGCGCCGACCAGCTGCCCGACCTGGAGGAGGCCCGCAACCGGCTCATCGAGGGCATCATCGCCGAGAGCGAGGACGAGACCCTCATGGACCGCTACCTCGGCGGCGAGCAGGTCGACCTCGACACCCTGATCAAGGATCTGGAGCGGGCCGTCGCCCGCGGCTCCTTCTTCCCGGTCCTGGCGGCCGCCCCCGCCGCCGAGGGCGCCAGGCAGGGCATCGGCACCGTCGAACTCCTCGACCTCGTCGTCCGCGGCTTCCCGACCCCGCCCGAGCGGCAGGCCCCCGCCGTGACCACGATCGACGGCAGGCCCCGGGTGCTGAAACCCTGCGACCCGGACGGCCCGCTGGTCGCCGAGGTCGTCAAGACCTCCTCCGACCCCTACGTCGGCCGCGTCTCCCTGGTCCGCGTCTTCTCCGGCACCCTGCGCCCCGACGAGACCGTGCACGTCTCCGGGCACGGGCTCGCCGACCGGGGCCACGAGGACCACGACGTCGACGAACGCATCGGCGCGCTGTCGGCCCCGTTCGGCAAACAGCAGCACCCGGTGCCGCACGCCGTCGCCGGCGACCTCGTCTCGGTGGCCAAACTGACCCGCGCCGAGACCGGTGACACCCTCTCGGCCAAGGGCGACCCACTGCTGATGGAACCCTGGCAGATGCCCGACCCGCTGCTGCCGGTCGCCATCCAGGCGCACAGCAAGGCCGACGAGGACAAACTCTCCCAGGGACTGGCCCGGCTCGTCGCCGAGGACCCCACCATGCGCCTGGAACAGAACCAGGACACCCACCAGGTCGTCCTGTGGTGCCTCGGCGAGGCCCACGCCGACGTCGCCCTGGAACGGCTGCGCAGCCGCTACGGCGTCCAGGTCGACGTCGTTGCGCACCGTGTCTCCCTGCGGGAGACCTTCGCCGACCGGTCCACCGGACGCGGCCGGCACGTCAAGCAGTCCGGCGGCCACGGCCAGTACGCCATCTGCGAGATCGAGGTCGAACCGCTGCCCGGCGGCTCCGGCATCGAGTTCGTCGACAAGGTCGTCGGCGGCGCGGTCCCGCGCCAGTTCATCCCCTCGGTGGAGAAGGGCGTCCGCGCCCAGGCCGCCAAGGGCGTCGCCGCCGGCCACCCGCTGATCGACGTACGCGTCACGCTCCTGGACGGCAAGGCGCACTCGGTGGACTCCTCCGACGCCGCCTTCCAGACCGCCGGTGCCCTGGCCCTGCGGGAAGCCGCCGCCGACGCGAGGATCCATCTGCTCGAACCGGTGGCCGAGATCGGCGTCCTGGTCCCCGACGACTACGTCGGCGCCGTCATGAGCGACCTGTCCGGACGCCGCGGCCGCCTCCTCGGCACCGAGCAGATCAGCGGCGGACGCACCCTCGTACGCGCCGAGGTCCCCGAGATCGAGATCGGCCGCTACGCCGTCGACCTGCGGTCCCTCTCCCACGGCTCCGCCCGCTTCGACCGCCGCTACGCACGGCACGAACCGATGCCGCCGCAGGTCGCCGAACGGATCCGCCAGCAGGAGCGCGAAGCCTCCTAGCAGGCGCGCCCGGCGCACAACCCGGCGGCCCGGCAGGGGGACGGAACGCTTCGCTCCGAAAAGGTGGGCGGCTTCGGCCGTCCACCTCCGCGCGCGCACCGGGCCGGATACGCTGATGACCTGATCAACAGGTGTGCGGGGCAAGGAAGTCGGGAAGGCCGCAGAAGCAGACGCGGCGGCAGTGGGGGCGGCAGTGACGGACGGATTTGATTTCAGTCCCGGGGCACAGGTGCCCCTCTCGGGCTCGGCGGGCCAGACGGCGGCGACCTACGCGCTCGCCTCCGCGGCCTACCGGGACGACGAACTCACCAAGATCAAGGACGCGGACAACGAGTGGCACCAGTCCACCGTCACGCCTCCCCGCCCCTGGGCGAAGATCTTCCGCCCCAGGTTCGGCGAGGCGTTCTCCCGCGCGGTCATCGACCGCACCCTGGGCGCCGGACGCAAACCACTCATCCAGGCCTTCGGCATCGAACCCCAGGTGGTGGTCGAACACTGCCTCGCGGCCCACCGCATCCGCCGCGAACGCGACAACTGGCTCAGCGCCGTCACCGTGCTGTGCGGCGTCCTCTTCCTGCCCGGATTCGCGCTCTGGCTGCTGGTGTTCACGCTACGCGTCAACGTGAGCCGCCGCGAGGACAGGCGCGTCGGCGCCCTGGGCACCGCCCTGCTGCTCGCCATGGGCGCGCTCGCCCTGCTCTTCCTGATCAAGACGCCCTTCCACGGCTTCTGGGCCTGGTACGGGCGCGCCGCCGTCGTCATGCCGGTCATCGGCTGGTTCTGGGCCAAGCGGATCTGCGAGCGCACCGCCCACGACCTCAGGGAACGCTGGTCCAGCCTGTTGTCCGGCGGCGGCATCGGCGCCAAGATCCCCGAGGCCGTGCCGGGCAGCCCCGGCGACGCCGCCGAACAGGTCCGCAAGGAGCTCGCTCGCCTCGGCGCCGAACAGCGCTCCAACTCCGTCTTCTACGCCGGCCCCAAGGGCATCCTCGGCATGGGCACCCGGTGGGGCAGCTGGCAGCTCGCCGAGGACCTCGTCTCCGCCGAGCCGGGCAAGGACTTCCACCCCTTCCGCAGCTGGGACGTGATCACCGCCATCCAGGGCGGCCTCGGCATGCTGGAACGCACCCCCATCAACACCGGCGGCTTCACCAAGCCCACCATCACCCACTGGATCGTGACCCCCGTCGGCGAGAACGCCAAGGAGGTCTCCCGGCCCACCGGCGCCGACGTGGACGCCTACACCGTCCGCACCCACGCCGTCCAGGACATCTGCAACAAGCAGCAGTTCGGCAGCGGCGACCGGCACTACCTCGGCGTCCAGTGGACCCTGTGGGACGGCCACCTCGTCATCACCATGATGATCACCGTGACCGTGCTGCACGAGACCCTGCGCATCGAGGTCACCGGCCACGCCCTCGGCCCCGTCAACCCCCTGTTCAACGAGAAGCCCGCGGCCAAGGAGAAGGAGGTGCAGAAGGCGTTCCGGTTCTGGGAGACCCGCAAGGTCAAGCTCCCCCTCATCGACCCCGACGAGGTCGTACGGCTCGCCGCCCGCGCCCCCCTGACCTGGTACCCGCCGCTGCTGAACTGGCTCGGCGGCAGCCTCACCCTGCCCGAGCCGTTCGGCCTGCGCCACGCCTGGGCCGACCAGCCCTGGCGGCACCGCTTCATGGCCGACGACGCGCTGCGCGCCGCCACACCGGTGCTGCGCGTGGTGCACGCGGCGGCCCTCAAGACGCTCCGCGACAACGGCGTGGACGTCGAGAAGTTCGGCAGCCGCTCGTCCGTCCTCAGCGGCGCCGTACAGGACGTGTCCCCGCGGAAGGCCGATCTCTACGACGCGTAGCGCCCGCGGTTACGCCGGCCAGGCCTCGGCGAGCATCTTGCGGGTGTCGGCGAGGAGTTGGGGCAGCACGCGGGTGTGGCCGATCACCGGCATGAAGTTGGTGTCGCCGCCCCAGCGGGGGACGACGTGCTGGTGCAGGTGCGCGGCGATGCCTGCGCCGGCGACCGAGCCCTGGTTCATGCCGATGTTGAAGCCGTGCGCGCCGGAGGCGGCGCGCAGCGCCCGCATCGCCTGCTTGGTCAGCTCCCCCAGCTCGGCGGTCTCCGCAGTGGTGAGGTCGGTGTAGTCGGCGACGTGCCGGTAGGGGACGGTCATCAGATGGCCGCCGTTGTACGGGTAGAGGTTGAGCACCGCGTACACGTGCTCACCGCGCCGCACGACCAGGCCGTCCTCGTCGGACTTGGCCGGGATGGAACAGAACGGGCAGCCGTCGCCGGACCCTGGGCCGGTCGGCTTGTTCTCGCCCTGGATGTAGGCCATCCGGTGGGGCGTCCACAGGCGCTGGAACGCGTCCTGCGTCCCCACTCCGATCTGCTGCTCCGGCTCACTCGTCATGCCAGTCAGCATATGGCTTCCCGCCCGGGGGCAGGGAAAGACCCCCGGTGAGGGGTGATCACCGGGGGCCGCCCGTCGCCGTGGTGCCCGCCGCTCAGACCTGCGTGCGCTCCTCGACGACCTTCGCGATCTTCGCGATGGCCTCGTCGAAGGGGATGCCGTTCTCCTGGGAGCCGTCGCGGTAGCGGAAGGAGACGGCGTTGTTCGCCATGTCCTCGTCGCCCGCGATGACCATGAACGGCACCTTCTGCTTCTGGGCGTTGCGGATCTTCTTCTGCATGCGGTCCGAGGAGGAGTCGACCTCGACGCGCAGGCCCTTCTTGCGGGCCGCCGCCGTGAACTTTTCCAGGTACTCCACGTGGGCCTCGCCGATCGGGATGCCGATCGCCTGCACCGGAGCGAGCCACGCCGGGAACGCGCCCGCGTAGTGCTCCAGCAGGACCGCGAAGAACCGCTCGATGGAGCCGAACAGCGCGCGGTGGATCATGACCGGCCGCTGCTTGGAGCCGTCGGCGGCCGTGTACTCCAGGTTGAAGCGCTCCGGCAGGTTGAAGTCGAGCTGGACCGTGGACATCTGCCAGGTGCGGCCGATGGCGTCCTTGACCTGGACGGAGATCTTCGGGCCGTAGAACGCGGCGCCGCCCGGGTCCGGGACCAGCTCCAGACCCTGCTTCTCGCCGACCTGGCGCAGGGTCTCGGTGGCCTCCTCCCAGACCTCGTCGGAGCCGACGAACTTCTCCGGGTCCTTGGTGGACAGCTCCAGGTAGAAGTCGGTCAGACCGTAGTCGCGCAGCAGGTTCAGGACGAAGGTGAGCGTCTTGTCGAGCTCCTCGGCCATCTGCTCACGGGTGCAGTAGATGTGCGCGTCGTCCTGGGTGAAGCCGCGCGAGCGGGTCAGGCCGTGCACGACGCCCGACTTCTCGTACCGGTACACGGTCCCGAACTCGAACAGACGCAGCGGCAGTTCGCGGTACGAGCGGCCGCGCGCGTCGAAGATCAGGTTGTGCATCGGGCAGTTCATGGGCTTGAGGTAGTAGTCCACGCCCTCGTCGAGCTGCATGGGCGGGTACATGCCGTCGGCGTACCAGTCCAGGTGGCCCGAGGTCTCGAAGAGCTTCCCCTTCGTCGCGTGCGGGGTGTAGACGAACTCGTAGCCCTCCTCCTCGTGCCGGCGGCGCGAGTAGTCCTCCATGACCCGGCGGATCGTGCCGCCCTTGGGATGGAAGACGGCGAGGCCGGAGCCGATCTGGTCGGAGATCGAGAACAGGTCCAGCTCGTTGCCCAGCTTGCGGTGGTCGCGCTTCTCGGCCTCGGCGAGGAAGTCGAGGTACTGCTTCAGCTCGTCCTTCGACGGCCAGGCAGTGCCGTAGATACGCTGGAGCATCGGGTTCTTCTCGCTGCCGCGCCAGTAGGCGGCCGCGTTGCGCATCAGCTTGAACGCCGGGATGAGGCGGGTGGAGGGCAGGTGGGGGCCCCGGCAGAGGTCCTTCCAGCACAGCTCGCCGGTCTTGGCGTCCAGGTTGTCGTAGATCGTCAGCTCGCCGGCGCCCACCTCGACGTCCGCGCCGTCGTCGTGCGAGGCGGAGCCCTTGAGGCCGATCAGCTCCAGCTTGTACGGCTCGTCGGCCAGCTC
Source organism: Streptomyces sp. NPDC093260 (assembly GCF_040683715.1). Classification (NCBI taxonomy): domain Bacteria; kingdom Bacillati; phylum Actinomycetota; class Actinomycetes; order Kitasatosporales; family Streptomycetaceae; genus Streptomyces; species Streptomyces sp. NPDC093260. The sequence continues at coordinate 219,082 of NZ_JBFBEK010000009.1, read as the reverse complement.
CTCGCGGGCCTCGTCGTCGGTGACGACGCGGCGGGAGAACTTCTGGCCGCGCTTCTGGATCTCCTGCATCTTCTTCTCGATGGCCTTGAGATCCTCGGGCGTGAACGGCTTCTCGACGTCGAAGTCGTAGTAGAAGCCGTCGCGGACCGGCGGGCCGATGCCCAGCTTGGCCTCGGGGAAGATCTCCTGCACGGCCTGCGCCATGACGTGCGCGGTGGAGTGGCGCAGGATGTTCAGGCCGTCCTCGGAGGAGATCTCGACGCCCTCGACGGTCTCGCCGTCCTTGACCTCGTACGCCAGGTCCTTCAGCTCGCCGCCGACGCGGGCGGCGACGACGGTGCGCTCGCCGGCGAAGAGGTCGGCGGCCGTGGTGCCCGTCGTCACCGTGCGCTCTTCCCGCTCGGAATCGCGTTGGATGATCACACGGACGTCTGACACCGGACTCTCCTGACTGCAGGTGGGGTGCGGCGCCGTACAGGGAGCGCGCGCATGACGGGAATCGTACCGACCCGGGGCCGCCGATCGCGAAACGGTCACCGTCAGCCCTCGGCCGGGCACGTCCCGCCGAACAGGTCCGGGCCGCCCGGGTCCTCCCGCAGCCACTTCATCAGCCGGTCGCGTTCCTCGTCGTCCACCGGCACGGGCGCGACCTCGCAGGCGCCCGTGAGCCGGCGGAAGCCGCCGCGGCTCTCCAGCCGGCCGAGCACCCGTACCGGCAGGCCGACGAGATGGGCGTGCCCGGCGGTGCGGTAGTCCTCCTCGTCCAGGGCGACCCGGATGTACGGCACCTCGGCGCCGGAGATCACCCGCAGCCGTACCGTGCCCTCGCCGTGCGGCTGCGGCCTGCGCATGCGGACCACGGCGCCGGTGATCCGCGCGGGCACGGACGGCTCGGCGCGCAGATAGCGGGCACCGGCCTCGCGCAGCACGGGCAGGTCGCCGGGCGAGAACTCGACGGCCCCGGCGGCGCAGTCGGCGGGGGCGCCCGCGGCGGGCGCCCAGTCGACGGCGATCCGGGCGCCCTCGGTGCCGCGCACCAGGGCGACCAGGGCCTCGGTGAGTTCCCGGCTGGCGCCGGCCCGGACGGCGCCGTCGAAGGCGTCCATGGAGCCGGTGGCCCGGCGGTAGTCGACGGCCTCACGGACGGCGTGGAGGGACTGGTGGAGGCGGACGGCGAGCGGGCGGCCGGGGGCGACGGGAACGAAGGCGGTGAGGCCGCGGCCGTCGGTGGCGGAGCCGACGAGGACGTGTTCGAGGGCGGCGGCGGCCGAGCGCCGGTGGCGGGCGCCGTGGTAGCCGGCCCGGGCGCGGGTGGCGAGCGCGGCGGCGAGCAGGGTCTGCCGGGCGGCGGAGCGCAGCCGTTCCTGGACGGTCCAGGGGGCGGCGCCGGGGCCGGCCGGTCCGCCGGGCACGTCGCGCCACCAGTGGATCTCGTCGCTCGGGACGGTGAGGGCGACGAGGACCTCGCGGGCGGCGGGGGTGCGGCTGCGGGCGAGGGCGTCGAGCGCTTCGCCGAGCAGGTCGTCGCTGTCGGGGAAGGCCCGGCTCTCGGGCACGAGGAGGCTGGTCCGGTCGCCGCCGGGGCCGGGTGGGGACCAGCGGCCGTAGCGTCCGGCGGCGCCGCCGCGCCGCTGCCAGCCGTGCCGGCGCAGCAGCGCGGCGAGGACGGCGGGGTCGAGGTCGGCGGGCGGTGGCGTGGTGTGCCAGGACGTGTCGACGGGGTGCGGGCGGGCCGGCCGGGGCGGTTCGCCGTGGGTACGGTGGGCCGGGTCGCCCGGTGTGCGGTGAGCGGGGTCGCCGAGCGGGCGGTGGGCGGGGTCGCCCGGGGGGCGGTGGGTCATGGTCTGCCTCCCGTCCCGACCCGCGTCATGATCTCGCACAGGGCGCGGTCGTCGAAGATGCCTGCGGTCGGTATCCGCACGGTGGTGCGGGTCCGGCCGGTGATCGGGTGGCCGGCGAGGTTGACCCAGTAGCAGCAGTGCCTGAGGTCGAGCCGGTCGTGTCCGGCCCGCAGCCACTGGTCCTGGGAGCGGGGCACGATCATCACGACGAGGATCTTGTGCACCGAGACCGGGGTGTGGGCGAGCTTCGCCAGGTGGGCGTTGTCCAGGGTGAAGGAGAAGTACCGGCCCGGGGGGTGGGGCGGCAGCTGATAGGTGCACTTGAGCTGCACCTTGATGGTCACCTCGTCGTCGACGGTGTGGCCGGGGGCGCTGTGGCTGACGTGCCAGTCGATGCCGTTGTCCGGGAAGGGCTGGGACAGGGAGCAGCCGGCCGCCGCGGCGACCGCGTGCAGATAGCCCACCTGCAGGGTCTCCATGCAGGCGGTGGTGGCGAGTGTGCCGCGCAGGGCGCCCGCGGGTTCGGGCAGCAGCCCGCCCCGCTCGGGCTGCGCTATCGCCATGACCGACAGCCTTTCTGGCCTGAGGAGTTGAAAGATCGGGTCGGGTGCATCCCCGCAGCGGGTCCGTGAACTGCAAAGACCCGTACTCCTGTTGTCTCCTTCCGGCGTACGGCGCAAACGGGCCGGGTATCACCAAACGGGCGGAAGACGGTGCGTCAGCTGCCCGAGGTGAACGAGGAGTTGTGGTCGACATGACGTGCTGCTGGTACGAGGGGCCGCTGGCCGCCTTCGACACCGAGACCACGGGCGTCGACGTCGAGACCGACCGCATCGTGTCGGCCGCCGTCGTCGTCCAGGACGCTCCGGGTACGCGGCCGCGGGTGTCCCGCTGGCTGGTGAACCCGGGTGTCCCGGTGCCGCCGGAGGCGACGGCGGTGCACGGGCTGACGGAGGAGCGGTTGCAGCGCACCGGGCGCTGGCCGGCTCCGGTGATGTACGAGATAGCCGAGCAGCTGGCGGAGCAGGCGGCGCGGGGCCGGCCGCTGGTGGTGATGAACGCGCCGTTCGATCTGACGCTGCTGGACCGGGAGCTGCGCCGGCACCGGGCGTCGTCGCTGGAGCGCTGGTTCGAGGGTTCGCCGCTTCGGGTGCTGGACCCGCGGGTGCTGGACAAGCATCTGGACCGGTATCGCAAGGGGCGGCGCACGCTGACCGATCTGTGCGCGCACTACGAGGTGGCGCTGGCGGACGCGCACGACGCGGCGGCTGACGCGCTGGCGGCGCTGGAGGTCGTCCGCGCGCTCGGCCGGCGCTTCTCGACCCGGCTGGAACGGCTGTCGCCGGCCGAGCTGCATTCGTTGCAGGCGGGGTGGCACGCGGCGCAGGCACGTGGACTGCAGGCGTGGTTCGCGCGCAGCGGCACGGAGGAGACGGTGGACCCGTCGTGGCCGCTGCGGCCGGAGCTCCGGGCGGCGGCCTGAGCGGGGTGTCCCGGCACCCGGTGCCCCCGGTGGCCCGGTGCCCGGTGCTCCCGGTCTTCCGGCGCGCTCCGCCGTGGGGGAACACGACGAGAGCGACGTGGTCCGTACTGCCGGTGGACACACGTCGCTCTCGCGATGGTGGGCGATACTGGGATCGAACCAGTGACCTCTTCGGTGTGAACGAAGCGCTCTCCCGCTGAGCTAATCGCCCGGGAACGCACTGAACAATACAGGTCCCGGCGCCCTTCCTTCAAACCGCTCGGAGACGAGTGGCCAGTCCTCGTCGTCCGGAGCGCATCATCAGCCGGTGGTTGAGCCGGAAGACCGGCCTGCCGGGCACGGCGAGGCGCCTGAGAAGTGGCTTGTTCACGTCGACGACCTGGTCGTAGCGGGCGAGGGAGCCGGTGCCGTGCGGGGTGAGGGTCCAGCGGGCCCAGCCGTCGAGGTCACCGGTCATCGCTGCCTCCAGGACGCCGGCCGCGGGGTCGCGGCGGGTCTCCCGGGCGGTGAAGCAGAGGTCGTAGGGCAGCAGGGACCGGATCCGCAGGACGGCTGTGTCGGCGTCGGTGCGCCGCACCTCCCGCACCTGGGGCCACCAGCACGGGTAGTCCTCGACCTGTTCCAGCGCGTCGTAGACGGCGGCGGGCGGTGCGCTCAGGCTCCACCGGGCACGGAAGCGGTAGTGGGTCCAGTCCATGGCGGTCCAGTGTGCCCGGTGCTGTCCGGGGCCGACGGGATCCGAGTAGGGCTGCTCATGTCGTACGGGGTGGCGCCGACCACACCGGGCGGGCGGCGCCCGGCCGGTCCGCCGATTCCACCCGCCCGCTCCTGTAGCCCTGTGCGGCAAGGAATGTGACGGTGTTTCGGGAAATACTTGACCTCCCGGGCTTTTCAGCGGAAGCCACTCCGGGACTTCCCCCGGAAAGACGGATAGGTCTTAATGTCCGTCTTCCTCTTGATCTGTTTGTTCTGCTCGATCAGCGGACGGTCCTTCCCTGAAGGCGCAATCGTCCGATTGATCCGTCGGCGCGTTCTCCGGCGCCCTTCGTGAATAACGGTCCGTCACATCGGCTTCGGCGAAGCGCATTCGCCTCTCACGGCCGAAACGAAAAACGACGGCCCGTCCGCGTGATCGCGGACGGGCCGTCCTTTCCGGGTGGGCGATACTGGGTTCGAACCAGTGACCTCTTCGGTGTGAACGAAGCGCTCTCCCACTGAGCTAATCGCCCGGGCACAGGAAGAACATTACCGCATGTCAGCCGGTGCTCGGGACCACGGTCCGGCCCGGGGTCCGGGGCGGGCCGGGCAGGTCCGGGGGCCGGTCACTGGCGGTGGATGCTCCAGGGCATGACGAGACCGAACTTCCACACGTAGATCCCGACCAGCACCGCGGCGATCACGAGGCCGGTCACCGTCAGGATGACGTTGCGCCGACGGACCTCGGGGTCGAGGGCCTTCTGCGCCGCCTCGGTGACCTTGCGCTTGGTCCAGCGCAGGACGAGCTGCGCCCAGACGAACTCGGTCGCCCAGATCGCCATGCCGCCGAAGATCACCACCCAGCCCGGACCGGGCAGGGGCAGCATGACCACACCGGCGGCGACGACCGCGAGACCGACGACGAAGACGCCGACCTGCCAGCTCAGATGCAGCGCCCGCCGGGACCGGACGAACTCCGGCGCCCGCGAGCCCAGCCCCTGCCGGTCGCGCCCCTCGGCGGCCTCTTTCCCGGTTCCCTCCATCGTCGCTCCGTCCGACCCCGCGGCAACCCGGCCCGGCTGGTCACTCCCCGTATTCATACGCCGAAACCCTACCGGAGAGAAACCGGTCACCGGAATGGCCGTACCGCCCGAACCGGTTCTCGGCCGGAAGAGTTACGTAAAGCCAGGCAAAACACTCAGAGGGGTTTACAACGGCACCGTAGGTGGCATGTCGATTTCGCCGACGTGCGAATCCCCGAGCGCACACTGAGCGAAAGGCCCTGGCGCTTATGAACACCACGGTCAGCTGCGAGCTGCACCTGCGCCTCGTTGTGTCGAGCGAGTCCTCCCTGCCTGTCCCCGCAGGCCTGCGGTACGACACGGCCGACCCCTACGCCGTGCACGCCACCTTCCACACCGGAGCCGAGGAAACCGTCGAGTGGGTGTTCGCCCGCGACCTCCTCGCCGAGGGGCTTCACCGTCCCACTGGTACCGGCGACGTCCGTGTCTGGCCGTCGCGCAGTCATGGTCAGGGGGTCGTGTGCATCGCCCTGAGCTCTCCGGAGGGCGAGGCACTGCTCGAGGCCCCGGCGCGGGCCCTTGAGTCCTTCCTGAAGCGAACGGACGCCGCCGTGCCCCCCGGCACGGAACACCGGCACTTCGATCTCGATCAGGAGCTCTCGCACATCCTCGCGGAGAGTTAGCGAGAGGCCCTTCGAGCTGCCCGTCGCCGTCCACTCGGGGAGACGGCTCGGGGCAGGACAACCGCACAGAAGGCGCCGGTGCCGGTTCCCCGCGGGGAGCCGGTGCCGGTGTGCCCGTGCACGCCACCGGCCACGGTGACGCACGGTGACCTCCGGCCGCCTCGGGGGCGGCCGGAGCGCCCGTGCGCCCGCAGTGGCCCGGCGCGCGTGTCGCCGCGCCTGCCCGGGTGACGGCCGAGCCACTACCATCGGCCAGCATCGACGGGCGTGTGCCCGATCCCCAGGGCAGGGAGCGAAACGTGCTGATCACCCACGACACCCGGTGCGCACTGGACACCGTGGTCGATCTGGTGAACACCGCGCCGGAGGACGACGCGGCGCCGGACGGGCTGGCGGACGTCACCGCGCTCGCTGACTTCGTGCGCAGCCACGAGGTGAGCGACATCGGCGTGCTCTCGGAGTTCGACCTCTCGGCGGTGCGCCGGATCCGCAGCCGGTTCGCCGGGATCTTCGCGGCCCCGGACGCCCGTACGGCCGCCACCATGATCAACGAGCTGGTGGCCGCCGCGGGCACCACGCCGCGGCTGACGGACCATGACGGCTACGACTGGCACGTCCACTACTTCGCGCCCGGCGCCTCGGTGGCCGACCACCTGGCCGCGGACTGCGGGATGGCGCTGGCCTTCTTCGTGGTCGCCGGGGAGCAGGAGCGGCTGCGGCGCTGCGAGGCCCCGGACTGCCGGCGAGCCTTCGTGGACCTGTCCCGCAACCGGTCGAGGCGGTACTGCGACAGCCGGACCTGCGGCAACCGGCTGCATGTGGCCGCGTACCGGGCGCGGCGCAAGGAGGCCACGGGCTGACGGCCCGGCGCCGGCGTCGGTGGTCCACGGTGATGTCGTGGTCCCCGGCGGGTGACGCCGAGGACCCACGGTACGGCTCACAGCAACAGCAGGTCGTGCAGCGCAGCCATGAGCAGCAGACTCCCGATCACCGCAAGGAAGATCATCAGCGGCGGCTGGGATAGGGCGAAGAGGCAACCGCGCGGCTTGTCCTTCGCCGGCGCGACCTCACTCTGTGTCGTGTCCACCATCTCGCGGCGATGATGACGCAGGGTGCACCGCCGGCGCGATCAACACGCGCGGAATGTCCGGGAGTTCGCCGATTTCCGTGATCTTCGTTTCGGATCGGCCCGGGTACTGATCACTTCCGCGACACCCCTTGGACATCTCCGGCTCAGCATGTGGACGTCCAGCGGCCACCCCCGGGCCGTCCGGCAGTCCGGACGGCCCGGACGTCCTGGGTCATCCGTGCGCGCGACGGGCCGGCCCGTCGGCCGCCGGGCCGGTCGTCATATGCCGTGCTTCTTGAGGATCGCCTCGATGTCGCTGAAGTCGTCCTCACCCCGGGGCTTGGCCTGCGGCCGTGCGGCGGCGGGCCGGGCGGCCGGGCCGGCGGCGCCCAGGGACGGCGCGGACGCGGCCGGGGCCACCGCCTCGCCGCTCGCAGCGCGGGCCGCCGCCCTGCGCTCCTTGCGGGTGCCGCCCCGGCGGCGCTCCACCGCGCGGGTCGTCACGAAGAGCAGCCAGGCGCAGCCGAGCAGGGCGAAGCCGGCCCAGGCCGTGAGGCTGAAGGCGGTGTCGGCGAGCCAGCCGACGACGCCGGTCATCACCAGGGCGACCGGGACGAGGGAGTAGGCGGCGATGCGGGCAGCCGCGAGGAAACGCTTGCGGTAGGCCGTGACCGCGGCGATGCCGAGGCCGGCCGCGGAGACGGCGGAGCAGACGGTCTCGGCAATCATCCGGTCCTCCAGGGCATGGCTCGCCGGTCGGGCAGTTCGTCCCTTCCATCCTGCACCTCTCCCCTCCCCCGCGGCCACGCTCCCGGCGGACATCAGGGAGATCTCCGGGTCGCCTCCTCCGCGGGTACCGGTGACCGGGTCCGCCGGGAGCGGGCGAGGGCCGGGGCTCCGCCGGAGGCCGGGGCGCCGCCGAGCGGATTGGGCCCTGCGCGGCAGTCCTGGAAGACTGGTCGCATGAGCGACTCCTCCTCCGCATCCGCCGTCCCGGTCCTCGACGTCTGGTGCGAGCTGCAGTGCCCGGACTGCCGCAGTGCACTGGACGATGTGCGCGCCCTGCGGGCCCGATACGGCGACCGGCTGGAGCTGCGGCTGCGGCACTTCCCGCTGGAGAAGCACAAGCACGCCTTCGCCGCCGCGCAGGCCGCCGAGGAGGCCGCCGAGCAGGGCCGGCTGTGGCCGTACGTGGAGGCGGTGCTCGGCGGGGTCGAGGAGCTGGGCCGGCGGGGCGAGTCGTTCCTGGTCGAGACCGCCCGCGAACTGGGCCTGGACGCCGAGGAGTTCGACACCGCGCTCATCGACGGCCGGCACATCCTGATCGTGGACGCCGACCAGGCCGAGGGCAAGGCGATCGGGGTGACCGGCACCCCGACCTACGTCGTCGGCGGCGAGCGTCTGGACGGCGGCAAGAGCCAGGAGGGGCTGCGCGAGCGCGTCGAGGCGATCGTGGACCGGCTGCTGGCGGCCGGGGGCGGAGCCGAGGCGGAGGCCGGGCGGAACGGCTGAACCGGTGGCCGGCGCCTCTGACCGGTTCGGCGGGCCCTGCGGGCACCCCGGGGAATGACCCGACGGGCGCCATCGGCAACCCGCCGACTCCTCCGACGCGCCACCTCGTCCGCCGGGGGCAGCCGGCCCGGCGCCCCTGGGCGATCGCCCCTGGGGGTTCCCGGGCCGGACCGGACCGGCGGTGGGTGGGCTAGAGCAGCTGCTTGTGCATGGCGTACACCGTCGGCTCGTAGCCGAGGGACTCGTAGAGCCGCTCGGCCGGGGTGTTGCCGGCGAACACGTTCAGTCCGATCCGGTTCTTCCCGGCGGCCACCGCGTGCCGCTCGGCCAGGAGCATCAGCGAGCGGCCGTGGCCCCGGCCGCGGAAGCGCTCGTCGGCCACGACGTCGTAGACGAAGGCGCGGTCCTCGTCGAGGGCCACCCACACGGTGCCGACCGGGACGCCCTCGTGCTCCAGGAGGCTGATCCGCGTGTTCGGGGTGGCGGGTCCCTGCGGCAGCAGCCGGGCGTAGTCGTCCTGGGACTTGGCCCGGGCCGACTCCTCCGGTACGCCGCGCTCGGTCCAGGTCCGGGTGTAGCTCTCCGTGCCGTCCGCCAGCCATCTCGCGTACTCGGCGTCCGTCAGCTCCCGGCCCCGGCTGCCGGCGGGCAGTTCGGGCGGGACGTCGCCGAGCCGTTTCTCCAGGCGGCGGTTGCGCTGGACGTAGCCGAGCGCGGTGACCAGCCGCAGGGCGGCCTCGGCGTCGGCGGGCACCAGGGCCTCCATCCACTCGCAGCCCCAGCCGCGCACCACCTCCTCGGCGGCCAGTGCGGCCACCGTGCCCCGGCCCCGGCCGCGGTCCGGCTCCTCGACGCGCAGGTCGAGGAGGCGGGCGGTGGCCGGGAAGAAGGGGTGGGTCGCGAGGTGGACCGCGCCGACGGGACGGCTGTTCACGCACACCTGGTAGCGGCGTGAACGGGTCCCGTCGTCGTGCTGCTGAAGCGGCTCGACGGGCCGCAGGGTCGTGGTCATCGAACGATTTCTACCCTCTGCGGGGCCGCCGGTCAGCCGGATGACGCGCCCGGCTCCCGCCCCACGAGCTTTTCACCGACCGGGCCTTCCGCGGACCGGGCCGCGCGGAGCCGTCCGCACCGGTGCGGACCGTCCCGGCCGTCACGGGCGCGCGGTCGCCGGCCGGAGGGCGCCGAGCGGAGCCGGGGTCCGGTCCTCACGGATCGAGGTCGTCGCCCGCGCGCTCGTCGAAGATCCGCATGGCCTCGGCGGTCACCGGCCCCGCCGTGCCCGGCAGTTCGCGGCCGTCGACGCGGTGGACGGCCTGGACGTCGCGCAGGGTGGAGGTGAGGAAGACCTCCTCGGCCCGGTCGAGCGCGTCCAGCGGCAGGTCGGTCTCCTTGGCGCCCGTCCACTCGACGGCGAGCTCGCGGGTGATGCCCGCGAGGCAGCCGGAGGCGAGCGGCGGGGTGTGGATCTGACCGTCGAGGACGACGAAGACGTTGGACCCGGTGCCCTCGCAGAGCTGTCCGACGGTGTTGCCGAACAGGGCCTCGGAGGCGCCGTGGCGGTGGGCGTGGGCGAGGGCGACGACGTTCTCGGCGTACGAGGTGGTCTTCAGGCCGGTGAGCGCGCCGCGTTCGTTGCGGGTCCAGGGGACGGTGACGACGGCGGTGGAGTCGGGGCGGCGGCTGGCCTCGCCGAGGGCGACCACCAGCGTGGGGCCCTGGTCGCCGCGGTCGGAGCCGAGCGGGCCGTGGCCCCCGGTGTAGGTGACGCGCAGCCGGCCGAGCGGCATCGGGTTGGCGTCGAGGACGGCGGCGCAGGCGCGGCGGACCTCGTCGTGGTCGGGGTCGGGCAGGCCGAGGCCGCGTGCCGAGCGGGTCAGCCGGTCCAGGTGGCGGGTGAGCGCGAAGGGCTTCCCGTCGACCGCTTTGACCGTCTCGAAGACGCCGTCGCCCACGGTCAGGCCGTGGTCGAGGACGGAGACGCGCGCGGACTCGATGTCCCGCAGCCCGCCGTCGAGCCAGATCCTCACTGCTTCCCTACCTCACAAGTCGGTGCCGGGTGCGCCGCGTCGGCCGGGGCCCGGCCCGCCGGCCGGCCGCGTCCCCCGGGTAGCCGGCCGGGCGCGGGGCCGACGGGTCAGAGCCCGGTCTCCGCGTACGTCCCCGACGCTACCGCGAGCAGCCGGGCGGCCTTCAGCCCGGTCTCCCGCCACTCCCCCTCGGGGTCGGAGTCCCAGGTGATGCCGGCGCCGGCGCCGAACCGCAGGACGGCCGCGCCGCCGGGACTCCGGTCGATCCAGAAGGTGCGTATCCCGACGGCCAGCTCGCCGGTGCCGCGGTCGGCGTCGACCCAGCCGATGCCGCCGCAGTAGGGGCCGCGGGGGGCGGTCTCCAGCGCGTCGATGAGCCGCAGGGCGCTCGACTTGGGCGCGCCGGTGATGGAGCCGGCCGGGAAGGCGGCGGCCAGCAGGTCGGGCCAGCCGGCGCCGGGGCGCAGTTCGCCGCGGACCGTGGAGACGAGGTGGACCAGGCCGGGGTGCTTCTCGACGGCGCACAGGTCGGGGACGGTGACGCTGCCGGTGGTGCAGATCCGCCCGATGTCGTTGCGGACGAGGTCCACGATCATCAGGTTCTCGGCGTGGTCCTTGGGCAGCAGTTCGGCCTCGGTGCGGGCGGTGCCCTTGATCGGCCCGGACTCGACGGTGCGGCCGGCGCGGCGCAGGAAGAGCTCGGGCGAGGCGGTGGCGATCTCCACGCCGTGTCCGGGCAGGCGGATCGTTCCGGCGTAGGGGGCCGGGTTGCCGTGGGCGAGCACGGCGGTCAGGGCGTCGACGTCGGCGTCGGGCGGGACGGGCGCGGAGAGGACGCGGCAGAGGTTCACCTGGTAGACGTCGCCGGCCGCGATGTGCTCGCGGATGCGGCGCACGCCCGCCGTGTACGCGGCGCGGTCGAGGGACGACGTCCAGTCGCCGGCCGCGGGGCCGCGCCAGCGGCCGGGCGCGGGTACCGGCGCCTCCCGTACGTCGCGGAAGCGGGCGCAGGTCAGGCGGCCTTCGTAGTCGGCGGCGACGGCCCAGAAGCCGCTGGAGTCCAGGGCGGCGGGATCGCTGGTGACGTCGGTCAGGCCGGTGGCCAGACGGTCGCCGAAGCGGGCGAGGGCAGGCAGATCGGACACGCGGTCGAGTCTATGGCGCGCCCGGGCCGGTGACCGTGCGGTGACCCCGGTGACCTGCGCTGAGCCCGGCCGGTGGCGCGGGCGGGGGCACGGGCACGGGTGCGACCGGGTGGTCGGCGGGACGCACCGCAGCACGCTGCGCAAACGCGTTTTTGTACTGGCCGGGGAATCCGCTAGAGTTCAACACGTCGCCGGGACGCGGAAGCGGACCGAACCGACAGGCGGACGTAGCTCAGTTGGTAGAGCGCAACCTTGCCAAGGTTGAGGTCGCGAGTTCGAGCCTCGTCGTCCGCTCGCAGGAAGAGGGGACTCCCGGTCCCCCAGCACTCCTGGTGGAGTGGCCGAGAGGCGAGGCAACGGCCTGCAAAGCCGTCTACACGGGTTCAAATCCCGTCTCCACCTCCAAGGACGATTAGCTCAGCGGGAGAGCGCTTCCCTGACACGGAAGAGGTCACTGGTTCAATCCCAGTATCGTCCACTGAAGCCCCAGGCTTCGACCCGCGCGATTAGCTCAGCGGGAGAGCGCTTCCCTGACACGGAAGAGGTCACTGGTTCAATCCCAGTATCGCGCACGCAGTGCCCGTGGTCGTCGGTGTACGATCTCGGTCCCGAGGACGATTAGCTCAGCGGGAGAGCGCTTCCCTGACACGGAAGAGGTCACTGGTTCAATCCCAGTATCGTCCACACAGCCCGAAGCCCCCGGCCGTCTCGTACGGCCGGGGGCTTCGTCGTGGCTCAGCTGGAGAACAGCATGCGGCCGAAGCTCTTCTTGTGGTGGTGGCCGTGGCCGTAGTGGCCGCCGTGCGGCGCGCCCCAGGCCGGGGCGGGCGGGGCCGGGTAGGCCTGTGGGGCGGGCGGGGGCGGCGCGGGCTGGGTCCACTGGGCCTCCAGGCGGGTCAGCGCCTCCAGCTCGCCGTAGTCGAGGAAGATGCCGCGGCAGCCGCTGCACTGCTCGATCTGGACGCCGTTGCGGTTGTAGGTGTGCATCGGCGCATGACACTTCGGACACTGCATGCTCGGCTCAACTCCTCGCCGGTGGGTTCTGCTTCGGGTACCGCCGGGACAGACTCCGTCCGACCGCGGTCGGTTGCACCCTACTTCGGCGGGACGTCGGCCAACGGGGGCGGACGGCGGCTCATTCGGTCGCAGGCGTCCACCACGGCCTGCTCGACCTCGTCCACCGGGCGGCCGGCCTCGGTCGCCTTGGCGACGGCCAGCGCGGCGGTCTGCGCGGTCAGCGCGCGGGCCGCGCTGTCCAGGGCGGCCCACGGGTCGCCGGCCGCCGGGACGGCCGGTCCGCCCGCCGCGCGGTAGGCGGCGAGGAACCGGCTCCACGCCTCGGGCGGAAGCAGTCCGCAGGCGAACCAGGCGGCGGGGCGGCCGAGGTCCCAGGCCGGCGCGCCGACGCCGAGGTCGTCGACGTCGATCAGCTTCCAGGGGCCGTCCGGGGCCGGATGGCGCACCAGTTGGCCGAGGTGGAGGTCGCCGTGGCAGAGGTGGCCCGGGCCGGGCATGGGCGCCTCGGCGCGGGCCCAGGCGGGGAGCGTGGCCCAGGCGCGCAGGACGGTGGGCGCGGCGGGGTGATCCGGGGCGGTCGCGGCGAGGCGGGCGACGGCCTGCGCGGCCTTGGCCGGGCCGCGCATCGGGGGCAGGCCGGGCGGGACGGGGCTGCGGTGCAGCCGGGCCAGGAGGGTCGCGGCGGCTTCCCAGGGGGCGGCGTCGGGGTCGTCGGGGTCCACGGGGGCGCCGTAGGGCCAGAGGGTGACGAGACGGTCGTGGAGCGGGGCGGGGTCCGGGGCGAGCGGGGGCAGCAGGACGCCGGGCAGGTGGGCGGCGGTGGCGAGGCGCAGGGCGAGCGGGCCGGGGTCGGTGCCGGGGGCGTGGGCCTTGGCGACGGCGCCGGCGTGCCGGACGACCGTGGCGTCGGGGCGGACGGCGAGGACGCCCGCCTCGCAGGGGCAGCCGTCCGCGTCGTGGTGGGCGGCCCGGACGGCCCGCGCGGTCAGCTCGGGCAGCAGGGCGTCGGCGGTCACGGGGCTCCCTCGGGTACGGCGGCGACCGTGAGCTTACGAGGTGCGTGCGCTTACGGGGCGTACGGGAGGAGAGGGGGGAAAGACAATGCCGGCGCAGCTCCCCAGCTGCGCCGGCATCCTGCCGTCCGCCGCACCCCCGTCCCCACGGGGTTTCATGGGTGGATGTCCCCGCCCGGACCGCTCTTCCGGGCTTGGGGACGCCGCTCAGCGCCCCAGCATCACGCCCACGGACGACGCCTGTGTGGCCACCGTCTCCCAGCCGTCGAAGACGAGCAGGAGCAGGGCCGCCAGGGGAAGGGCCATCAGCGTCGCCACCAAGGGGTGGCGACGGCCCGTACGGCGTGGGCGCGTGCCGCGTCCCTGTCCGCGGAGGAATGTCCGCGGTGCCGTGTGGGCCATGGTCCCTCTCCTGACCGTGTCGGTTGTCGTCGGCGGCGGCGGGCGCCTGACCTCGGGGGACGAGTGCTGCGCCCACCGCCTGAACTCAAATGTAGGCGCGTGGCGGCGGCCGGGCGTCATGCCCTCGTACCCCTTGCCGGGCCTCCGGGAGGATGAGCCGGGCATCGGGGCGTACTCCCCTGGGTGGAGACGTCGCGCCGGGTCTCGGGGTCTTCCCGGAGGGGACGCCCGGAGTGTCCCGGGTTGGTACGGTTCCCCTGGTGACTTCGCTCACTTCCGTCAAGTCCGGGTGGTCCGGTGTCCTCCCCCGCCGGTCGGGCGCGTCCACCGCCGGACCGGGGCCGTCCGCCGGGTCGCGCGCACCGGTGGGCCGCTTCCTCCGGGCGCGCGGGAGGACGCCAACCCCCTTGACGCGGCGAGCGGTTGGGGCACTCCGGGGGACCTGGCCGACCGGCCCGCCGGTTCGCTGACCGTCCCTCAAGTGGCCCGTGGGGCAATGACAATCGGTCGGGTCGAGAGGGCGCGGCCTATGCGCGGGAACGGCCCCGGAAACGTAAGCTGTGGCTCGTCACAGGGACCGGGCAGCGGGGATGAACATGGCGATGATGCGCCTGAGGCGCGAGGACCCGCGCGTCGTCGGCTCGTTCAGGCTTCACCGACGGCTCGGCGCGGGCGGGATGGGCGTGGTCTACCTCGGCTCCGACCGCAAGGGCCAGCGGGTGGCGTTGAAGGTCATCCGGCCGGATCTCGCGGAGGACCAGGAGTTCCGTTCGCGCTTCGCCCGCGAGGTCTCGGCGGCCCGCCGGATCCGGGGCGGGTGCACGGCGCGGCTGGTGGCGGCGGACCTGGAGGCGGACCGGCCGTGGTTCGCCACGCAGTACGTGCCCGGGCCGTCCCTGCACGACAAGGTGGCCGACGAGGGCGCGCTCGGTGCGGCGGAGACGGCGGCGATCGGCGCCGCGCTGTCCGAAGGACTGGTCGCCGTGCACGAGGCCGGGGTGGTGCACCGGGACCTGAAGCCGTCCAACATCCTGCTGTCCCCGAAGGGGCCGCGGATCATCGACTTCGGCATCGCCTGGGCGACCGGCGCCTCGACACTCACGCATGTCGGCACCGCGGTCGGCTCGCCCGGCTTCCTCGCCCCCGAGCAGGTGCGCGGGGCCGCCGTCACCCCGGCCACCGACGTGTTCTCGCTGGGGGCCACGCTGGCGTACGCGTCGACGGGCGACTCGCCGTTCGGGCACGGCAGTTCCGAGGTGATGCTGTACCGCGTGGTGCACGAGGAGCCGCAACTGCACGGTGTGCCCGACGCGCTGGCCCCGCTCGTGCGGGCCTGCCTGGCCAAGGACCCGGAGGAGCGGCCGAGCACGCTGCAGCTGTCGCTCCGGCTGAAGGAGATCGCCGCGCGCGAGGCGCAGGGCCTGGGCGATCTGCGGCCGCCGGCGCCGCGTGCCGCGGAGGCGGACCGGCCGACCGGCCGGCTCGCCGACACCTATCCCGACCAGCAGCGCGCCACCTACCCGGAGCAGCAGCGCGCCGGCCGTCCCGGGCAGTCGCGGTCCGGGTACGCCGAGCCACGCGGGCGGCGGCGTCCGCAGGGCTCCTCGCAGGCCACGCCCGCCCCGCGCGGCACGGTGCCGCCGTCGCGCAGCGGAACTCCGCCGCGTACGGGCGGCGCCCCCCGCGGCGGCGGTGCGCCGCGCGCCCGTGACCAGGGCGGCCGGCCGATCCCGGCCTCGCGCGGTGGCTCCCGGCCGAGCGGCGGCGCCCGTCCGGCTCCGCGGGGCGGCGCCACCCGGCCGCGGCCGCGCAACACCTCCACCGGCCGGCGGCCCGCCAATCCCCGGCTGCTGCGGCAGCGGCTGTTCGTGTTCGTGGTGGTGACGCTGCTGGTCGCCCTCGGCATCGCGGCGGCGCAGGGCTGCCAGGGGCCCGCGCGGGGTCTCGGCGGCGACGGCGGCGCGGTGACGGGACCCGCTCACGCGGCGGCCCCGGCCGTCCCGGCCACGGACTCCGCGTCGGATTCCGTCACCGGTCGGTGACCCGGCCCCGGGCGGGCGGCGGGACTCCGCTCAGTCCGTCGGGCGGCCCGCGGTCACCGCGTAGAAGGCGACCGCCGCGGCCGCGCCGACGTTGAGGGAGTCGATGCCGTGGGACATGGGGATGCGGACCCACTCGTCGGCGGCCGACAAGGCACGCGGTGACAGGCCGGTGCCCTCCGCGCCGAGCAGCAGCGCGACCCGGTCCATCCGGTGCGGGGCGACCTCGTCCAGCGGCTTCGCCTTCTCGTGCGGGGTGAGGGCCAGCAGCGTGAATCCGGCCGCGCGGACCGGCTCCAGGTCGCCCGGCCAGCGGTCGAGGCGGGCGTAGGGCACGGAGAAGACCGCCCCCATCGAGACCTTGACGCTGCGGCGGTACAGCGGGTCGGCGCAGTCCGGGGAGAGCAGGACGGCGTCCATGCCGAGGGCCGCGGCCGAGCGGAAGATCGCGCCGATGTTGGTGTGGTCGTTGACCGATTCCATGACCGCGACCCTGCGGGCGGTGCGCAGCACGTCGGCGGCGGCGGGCAGGGTCTTGCGCTGCATGGCGGCGAGCGCGCCACGGTGCACGTGGTAGCCGGTGACCTGCTCGGCGACGTCGGGGGCGGCGACGTGGACCGGGGCCGTGAGACCGTCGATGACATCGCGCATGGGCTCGACCCACTTGGCGGACAGCAGCATGGACCGGGCCGCGTAGCCGGCGTCGAGGGCCCGGCGGATGACCTTCTCGCCCTCGGCGATGAACAGGCCCTCGGCGGGTTCGCGGCGGCGGCGCAGTTCGACGTCGGTCAGGTCCGTGTAGTCGTGCAGACGCGGGTCGGCGGGGTCGTCGACGGTGCTGAGTTCGGCCACGGGGGTGTCACTGCCTTGTCCTGGGTGCGGTGCGACGGTCTCGGGCGGCGCGGGTCAGCCGGCGGCGGGCGGGCCCACCGCGACGACCGCGCCGACGACGATGACGGCCGGCGGCTTCACGTCCTCGGCGCGCACGGTCTCGGCGACGGTGGCGAGGGTGGCGTCCACGCGGCGCTGGGCGGCGGTCGTGCCCTCCTGGACCAGGGCGACCGGGGTGTCGGGGGACTTGCCGTGGGCGACGAGCGTCTCGGCGATCCTGCCTATCTTGTCGACGCCCATGAGGATCACGAGGGTGCCGGTGAGCTTGGCGAGGCTCGGCCAGTCCACCAGGGAGCGCTCGTCGTCGGGGGCCACGTGCCCGCTGACCACGGTGAACTCGTGCGCCACCCCGCGGTGCGTGACCGGGATGCCGGCCGCGCCCGGCACCGAGATGGAGCTGGAGATGCCGGGAACCACGGTGCAGGGGATGCCGGCCTCGGCGAGCGCCTGCAGCTCCTCCATGCCTCGCCCGAAGACGTAGGGGTCGCCGCCCTTGAGGCGGACCACCGACCTGCCCTGCTTGGCGTGCTCGACGAGCGCGTTGTTGATGGCCTCCTGCGCCATGTACCGGCCGTAGGGGATCTTGGCCGCGTCGATCACCTCGACGTGCGGCGGGAGTTCGGCGAGCAGGTCGCGCGGGCCGAGCCGGTCGGCGATGACGACGTCGGCCTCGGCGAGGAGCCTGCGGCCGCGCACCGTGATCAGGTCGGGGTCGCCGGGGCCGCCGCCGACCAGGGCGACGCCGGGGGTGCGGGTGCGGTGGTGGGGGGCGACGAGGGTGCCGTCGCGCAGGCCCTCGACGACCGCGTCACGGATCGCGGCGGTGTGCCGGGGATCGCGGCCGCGTGCGTCGGTGGTGAGCACGGCGACGGTGACACCCTCGCTGTGGCCGGTGGCCGGGGTCCAGGCGGTCGCCGCGTCGGCGTCGTCGGAGCGGACGCACCACACCCGGTGGGCTTCCGCCTCGGCGGAGGCGCGGGTGTTGGCGTCGTGGTCACTGGTGGCGATCAGCGCGTACCAGGCGTCCGCGAGGTCGCCCTCCCGGTAGGGACGGCGCTCCCACGCGATCTCGCCCGCGTCCGCCATCGCCTCCACCGACGGGGTCGCCTCGGGTGAGACGAGCACGATGTCCGCGCCGGCCGCGATCAGCGCGGGCAGCCGGCGCTGGGCGACCTGGCCGCCGCCGAGGACGACCACGCGACGCCCGGTCAGACGGAGGCCTACGGGATAGGCGGGGTGTTCGGCCATGGGAGTGCGGCTCCTCGTCCTGGCGGTCACGGCAGGGCGGCGCCGTGACGGCGGTCGAAGCGGTGGGGACGGGGCGCTACGGCTCCGGAGCGGCCCTGACGTGCGGATTCTAGACGTGGGTTCAGCGTACGGCCGGGCCGGGGGTGCGCGCGGGGCGCGCTCCCCCGGCCCGGGCCGCGGCTCGGCCGCCGCGGCCCGGCTGTCTCGGCCGGGCTACTTCTCGGTGACGCCCGCCGAGTCGAACGTCGCCACCTCGTGCATGGCCCGCGCCGTGCTCTGCACCAGCGGCAGGGCGAGCAGCGCGCCGGTGCCCTCCCCCAGGCGCAGGTCCAGGTCGACCAGGGGGCGCAGCCCGAGCTTGTTGAGGGCGGCCACGTGCCCCGGCTCGGCGCTGCGGTGGCCGGCGATGCAGGCGGCCAGCACCTCGGGGGCGATGGCGCGGGCGACCAGGGCGGCGGCACCGGCGCTGACGCCGTCCAGGATCACTGGCGTACGCAGGGAGGCGCCGCCGAGGAGCAGGCCGACCATGGCCGCGTGCTCGAAGCCGCCGACCGCGGCGAGGACGCCGATGGGGTCGGCCGGGTCCGGCTGGTGCAGCTCCAGGGCGCGGCGGACGACCTCGGTCTTGCGGGCGAGCGTCTCGTCGTTGATGCCGGTGCCGCGGCCGGTGACCTCGGCGGGGTCGGCGCCGGTGTAGACGGAGATGAGGGCGGCCGACGCGGTGGTGTTCGCGATGCCCATCTCACCGGTGAGCAGCGCCTTGTTGCCGGCCGCGACCAGGTCGCGGGCGGTCTCGATGCCGACCTCGATGGCCTTCTTGGCCTCCTCGCGGGTCATCGCGGGCCCGGCGGTCATGTCGGAGGTGCCGCCGCGGATCTTGCGGGGCAGCAAACCGGGGCTGGCCGGGAGGTCGGCGACGACGCCCACGTCCACGACGCAGACCTCGGCTCCGACCTGGGTCGCGAAGGCGTTGCAGACCGCTCCGCCGTCGAGGAAGTTGCCCACCATCTGGGCGGTGACCTCCTGCGGCCACGGGGTGACGCCCTGGGCGTGCACACCGTGGTCGCCGGCGAAGATCGCGACGGCCGCGGGCTCCGGGATCGGCGGCGGGCACTGTCGGGACAGCCCGGACAGCTGCGCGGAGATGATCTCCAGCATGCCGAGCGCGCCGGCCGGCTTGGTCATCCGCTTCTGCCGCTCCCAGGCCTCGCCGAGCGCCTTGGCGTCCAGCGGCCTGATCCCGGCGACGGTCTCGGCGAGCAGGTCGTGCGGGTCCTCGCCGGGCAGGGCACGGCGGCCGTACGTCTCCTCGTGCACGACCCAGGACAGCGGGCGGCGCTTGGACCAGCCGGCCTGCATCAGCTCGGGCTCGTCCGGGAACTCGTCGACGTAGCCGACGCACAGGTAGGCGATGACCTCCAGGTGCTCGGGCAGGCCGAGGGTGCGGACCATCTCGCGCTCGTCGAAGAAGCTGACCCAGCCGACGCCGAGTCCTTCGGCGCGGGCGGCGAGCCAGAGGTTCTCCACCGCGAGGGCGGCCGAGTAGGGCGCCATCTGCGGCTGGGTGTGCCGGCCGAGGGTGTGCCGGCCGCCGCGGGTGGGGTCGGCGGTGACGACGATGTTCACCGGGGTCTCGAGGATGGCCTCGATCTTCAGCGCCTTGAACTGCTTGGCGCGGCCCTTGGGCAGCGACCTGGCGTACGCGTCGCGCTGCCGCATGGCCAGTTCGTGCATGGCGCGGCGGGTCTCGGCGGAGCGGATGACGACGAAGTCCCAGGGCTGGGAGTGGCCCACGGACGGCGCGGTGTGGGCGGCCTCCAGGACGCGCAGCAGCACCTCGTGCGGGATGGGGTCGCCGCGGAAGCCGTTGCGGATGTCGCGGCGCTCGCGCATCACGCGGAGCACGGCCTCGCGCTCGGCCTCGCCGTAGCCGGGCGCGGCCGGGCCGCTGGACTGTCGCGCCTCTGCCACTGCGGCCGTGCTCTCTTCCTGGTGCTCTTCCTCGGCGGCGGCCCGGGCGTCCGGGTCGTCCGGGTGCTGGTCCGCCCGTCCTCCCGGCGCCTCGCCGGGCGCGGCGGGCACGCTGTCGCCGTCGCGGGGGGCGGGGACGGTGACGTGGGGTTCCGCCGTCTCGCCCTGGGGCTCGGCGGGCCGCTCGGCCGGTGCGTCGTACGGCTCCGGGGCCTGCTGCGGGGTGAGGGGCGCGGAGGCCTCGACCGCGACGACGTGGCCCACGGCGAGGTCGGGGTGGTGCTGCGCGGGAACCTCGGGGAGGGCGCCGCCGTCGGCCGGCTCGGCCTGCCCGCCCTGCTCGGCGTGCGGGCCGGGCTGGGGCTGGGGGTCGTGCGGGGGCTCGGCCGCGGCGACCGCGGGGGCGGCGAACCCGGCGGCGGCGTCGGCCGGTCGGGCCGACTGGTCGGCCGTGGGCACGGGGGCCGACTGGTCGGCCGTGGGCACGGGGGCCGTCTGGGGCTGGGCGGCGTCGGCCGGGGCGGCGGCGAGGGGCTGGACCGCGCCGGCCTGCTCGGGCGCGGCGTCCGTGGGGGCGTCGGCGGGCTCGGGAGCGCCGGTCGCCGCGGGCGTGGCCTCCGGGACGTCCGCCTGGGGGGCGGTGGGCGCCTCGGGAGCGGATGCCTCGGGGGCCGCGGCGCCGGGTACGGTGCTCCGCGGGTCGGCTTCCGGGGCCTGCGCGGGGGCGGGCGACGCCGGCTGGGCCTGGTCGGCCGCCTCGGCGGGGACGATTCCGGCCGGGGCCTGCGGGGCGGTCACGGCCTGGGGCTCGGGGGCGGCCTCGGGGTGCGGCGCTGGGGCGGCCGCTGCCTCCGGGGCGGGGGCGGCCTCGGGGGCGGAGGTGGCTTCAGCCTCCGGGGCGGGGGCGACCGCTGCTTCCGGGGCGGGAGTGGTCCCGGGCTGTGCCTGCGGGTGCGGTGGGGCGGCGTCGGGCGCGGGGGCGGCCACGGGGGTCGCCTCCGTCGCCTGGACGTGCTGAGGGACCTCTCCGGCCTGGGCGGCCTCCGCGGCCTGCGGGGTCTGGGTCTCGGGGGCCGACCGGGCCAGGGGGGCCTGCTCGGCGGCGAGGGTCTGCTCGGGGACGGAACCCTGCTCAGGGGCGGGCCCCTCGGAGACGGGGGCCTGCGCCGGGGCGGTGGTCTGGCCGGCGGCGGGCGACTGCTCCGGACCGTTGACCTCGGCGACGGCACGGGCCGGCTCCGGGACGGCCTGCTGCTCGGGAGCAGCGCCCGGTTCGGTGGCGGCGGCCCGGCCGCCGGGGGTGACCTGCTCCGGTGCGGGGGCGGACGCCTCGGCGGCGGCGTCCGCCTGCGCGGCATCGACGCCAACGGCGGCCTGAGGTCCAACCGCCTCGGGACCAAAGGCGACGGCCTGGGCGGTCCCCTCAGGACCACCGGCGACGGCCTCAGGGGCAGCCGCTTCGGGAGCGCCGGCGGCCTCGGCCGTCACGGCGGCCTCCGAGGTTGCCACGGCCGCGTCACCGCCCACCGCCCGGACGCCCTGGGCGGCGCCCGTCGGAGCCGCCTGCGCGCCCTCCGGAAGCTGCGCCGCCTGCGCGACCCGCGCGTCCTGGACCGCATCCTGGGGACCCCGCGCGGCCTCGGCGTCGCCCTGGCCGTCCTCCGGGGACCGGACGGCATCCGGGGCGGGTACTCCCGCCTGAGCCGGTGCGCCCTCGGCGGCGGCCTGCTCCGGAGCCTGAGCGGCCTCGGAGACCGGGGCGGCCCCGGCTGCGGCGTCGCTCTCCGCACCGGCGTCGGGAGCGGCCACCGTCACATGGTCCGCCTCGGCGGAACCGGTCACGACCTCGCCCTGCGCCTGGTCCTGCGGCTGGGCCTGGTCCTGCGGGATCTGCTCGGCCGGAGCTGCCGGGGCCGCCTGCGGCGCCTGGCCGGCCGCGGGAGCACCCGCGGCCTGCGCGTCCGTGCCCGGCTCCGCCGGGAGCTGCGCGTCCTCGGGCTCCCGCGCGGTCGCCGCCTCGGCCGGGACGACGGCCTCCGCAGCGGGCGCGGCGGCCGGGGCACCGGCGTGGGCGGCGAGGCGGGCCACGGCGGCCTGGGCGGCGTCCACGGGCTCGGCGGCGGGGGCGACCGCTTCCACGGGCGGCTCCACGGCCGTCCCCTGTACGCCGGCCGGCGCCGTCACGGGAGCCGCGACGCCCGGCTGCGCGGCCTGCGCGCCCCAGGGGGCGGCGGCCTGTGGCGCCGTCTGCGCGGCGTCCAGGTGCTCGGGGCCGGGGGCGGCCGGGCCGGACGGCCGGGCCGGTACGTCGGCGGGGCCCCGGTCGGCCAGCGAGCGCACCGGGCTCGCGGAGGCGTCCGGGATCGGCGGGCCGAGGTGCAGCGGGCGGCGCGGCGGCGCGGCGGCGACGGGCGGCGCGCCCACCGGGTCGGGGTGCAGGACGCCGCCGAGGTCGACGGAACCGCTGTCGCGGCCCGACAGCTCGTGCGGGCCCGGCTGGTGGACGGCCTCGACGACCGGCTCCGGCGCGGGCGGGGGCACCTCGTTGCCCCAGGCGCCGTGGGAGCCCGGGAGCAGCAGGTCTTCGTCCTCGGCGGGAGACTCGGAGAGGTAGGTGTACACGCCGTGCGCGGGGACGCCCGGCTGCTCCACCATGCCTGCGCTCTCCGGCAGCCCCTCGCCCGGGATCTGGCCGGTGTCGGTCATGCGTACCCCTCGCCCATCGGTTAGTGCTTCTACGACCAGCTCACCGGGAGCGGCGCACCGACCGCCCCGCAGTGAAGAACGAGCGTGCGTGCCCAGCGGCACGAACGACCCGCCCAAAAAAGGCGACAAAGCCATTCAGTGGCATTGTCGCGGTCGTCCGGCCGTCGCGACAGCGTGATCCGCCACCGCTCGCTGTGGACTGCGCCACGTTGCGCGTCCTCCGGTTCCGCCGTACCACACCCACCGCAAAACGGGCGGGTTTTCCGGACATTGACGAACGAAGCTCCGGACCACCCAGTGCGGTACAACGATCGGCCAGCCTACCGCGCGCGGTACGACAAACCGATCACGGGGCGCGCTCTCGCGGCCCCGTCCGGTCGTCCGGCGCGGGCTCTCAGCGGGGGGTCTCGTCGCGGCCGAGTTCCCCGGTGAGCAGGAACGCGACGCTCCGCTCGGTCTCCGTCCAGGCCCGGGTGTCGAGTTGGACGGACTGGAGGAGGGCGCACTCGACGCGGTAGCCGTGCTCGGTCAGTCCGCGGCCGATGAGTTCGGCGGCGTCGCGGGTGGCGGCGTGGGTGACGATGCGCTGCGGGCGGCGGTCGGCGACGGCGTCCACGACGCCCACTCCCCCGCCGCCGACGCGTACGACGTCGGGTTCGGGGAGGTTCTCCAGGGTGTGCGGGGCGTCGCCGAGCACCACTTGGGCCTGGACGCCGAAGCGGCGGGCGGCGGCCTCGGTGCGGGCGCAGGCGTCCGGGTCGCGGTCGACGGCGATGACGGCGGCGCCGCTTCGGGCGGCCTCGGCGGTGAACGCGCCGCTGCCGCACCCGATGTCCCACACCAGGTCGCCGAGGCGCGGGCCGAGGCGGGCGAGTTGGGCGGCGCGGAGCAGCTCCGTCTCCCCCTCGCCGAGCACGCCGTCGTAGGCCTCGGCGGGCTGGGTCCAGCCGCGCGGACCGGCGGCCGGGTCGCGGCCGGCGATCCAGCCGCCGTACTCGCCGGCGCCGGGCCGGCCGCCGATGACGATGACGACGTTGGGGTCGCGCCAGGTGTGGTCGGCGGCCTTGTCGGAGGTGACGACGGTGACCTGTTCGCGGTCGGTGCCGAGTTCCTCGCAGATGACGAAGGTGCGGTGGACGCCGTCCAGGAGCAGGCCGAGTTCGGCGGGGCCGGCGCCGGGGGCGGTCAGCACGGCGACCTTGGTGTGGGCACGGCAGACGTTCACCGCGCGGCGCAGGGTGCGTTTGTGGGCGACGACGACCTGGGCGTCGTCCCAGGGCATTCCGGCGCGGGCGAAGGCGGCGGCCACCGAGGAGACGGCGGGGACGACCTCGACCTCCAGGCCGAACTCGGGTGCGCGCAGGGTGCGTACGACGCCGAAGAAGCCGGGGTCGCCGTCGGCGAGCACCACGGCGGTGCCCCGGTGGCCGGCGATGCGGCGGGCGGCGAGGGCGACGCTGCCGAGGCGGATGCGTTCGGCGGTGGGGGGCACCTCGGGCAGGGCCAGGTGGTGGGCCGCGCCCGCGACGAGGGTGGCGGCGCCCAGTGCGCCGCGTGCCGCGTCGGTCAGCGGCGAACCGTCCCAGCCGATCACCGTGACCCGGTCGGCCATCGTCGTCAGTCTCCAGGGATGTCGCAGGTCGTCAGGGTGGCGGTCGCCCGAGGTCGGGCTCCGTGAGATTACCCGGTGCGGGCGGGGGACGCGCGGCGGGCCGTACCGCCGAACGGTCCGTGCCGTCAGTTCCAGTCGGCGAAGGAGGTGAATCCGTCGGCGTCGGCGAGTTCGCCGCCGGCTCCGTCGAGGTCCTCGGGCAGCAGGCTCCACACGATGAAGTCGGTACGCACGTCGGTCCAGGTGCCGTCCTCGGCGCGCGCGTGGGCTATGCAGGCGTTGCGCAGGACGCCCTCGCTGATGCAGCCGATCTTCTGCGCGACCTGCTGGGAAGCGGTGTTGCCGGCGGCGGTGCGCAGTTCGATGCGCTCGAACTTCTGGTCGCCGAACAGCCATTGGGCGGTGGCCAGGGCGGCTTCGGAGGCGTAGCCCTCGCCACGGGCCCAGGGCGCGACGATGTACGACAGCTCGGTGGAGCGTATGTGCCAGTTGGTGCGGCCGAGCTGGACGAGGCCGACCAGGCGCTGGGTGAGGAACTCGGTGACGGCGAGGTCGAGGCCGCGGCCCGCCGCGCGTTCGGCCGGGGCGTACTCGGTGATCCAGGTCCGGGCGCCCTCCTCGGTGAAGGGCTGGGGGACGTCGGTCCAGGCCGCGACCTGTTCGTCGTTCATCATCTCGGTCAGGGCGGCGACGTCGTCCTCGTCGAGGGGACGCAGCACCAACCGCTCCGTGCTGATGGAGATGTTGGGGAAGGTGCTCGTCATGCGCCGCTCCGTAACCTTCGGAAATACCGTCAGGGCTGCTGAACTGTCCAGCATGCAGTATCCCGGGCCCCGGACGCACCACGGGGTCCTCCCCCGCCGGCCGGGTGGCGTGGAAGGACCCCGGATGTGGTGCCGCGGGCGCGCCGGTCGGTGTTCCGTGGCGCGGTGGGCGGATCAGAACGCGGGCACGACCGCGCCGTCGTACTTGTCCTCGATGAACTTCTTCACCTCGGGCGAGGTGAGCAGCTTGGCGAGCTTCACCACCCGCGGGTCCTTCTCGTTCCCCTTCTTCACGGCGAGGAAGTTGGCGTACGGGTTGCCCTGGGCGGACTCGGCGGCCAGCGCGTCCTTGGCCGGGCTCAGCTTGGCCTCCAGGGCGTAGTTGCCGTTGATCACCGCGGCGTCGACGTCACCGAGGGAGCGCGGCAGCTGGGCCGCCTCCAGCTCCTTGAACTTCAGGCCCTTGGGGTTGTCGGTGACGTCCTTGGGGGTGGCGTCGTAGCCGGCGCCCGACTTGAGCTTGAGGACGCCGTTGGCCTCCAGCAGCTTGAGCGCGCGGGCCTCGTTGGTGGTGTCGTTGGGCAGGGCGACGGTGGCGCCGTGCTTCAGGTCCGTGAGCTTCTTGAGGCTCTTGGAGTAGACGCCGAGCGGCTCCAGGTGCACGGTGCCGCCGGGCACCGGCACGATGTCCGTGCCGTTCTTCTTGTTGAAGTCGTCGAGGTACGGCTTGTGCTGGAAGTAGTTGGCGTCCACCTGGCCCTGCTGGACGGCCGTGTTGGGCGTCACGTAGTCGGTGAACTCCTTGACCTCCAGCTTGAGGCCGGCCTTCTTGGCCAGGTGGTCCTTCACGTAGGTGAGGATCTCGCCCTGCGGGGTGGGCGTGGCGGCGACCGTCAGCGTGGCGTCGGGGTCGGCCTTGCCGGAGCCGGAGTCGGAGCCGCCGCAGGCGGAGAGCCCGAAGGTGAGGGCTCCGGCGGCCAGGACGGCGGTGGTGATCTTGGCGGTGTTACGCACGAAAAGTGCCTTTCCTAGGGGTGGTGCGCCCCGTCTTGGGTGGACGGGGAGTCGGGGGTGCGGTGGGCGGTCTCAGCGGGCCTTGCTCACCTCGGCCGGGGCGGCTTCGCCGGGGACCGCGTCGGCGGGAGCTGTGCCGGGGCGGGTCGCGTCGGCCGCCGCGGGCTCCTTGGCCTTCAGCAGGCGCAGCCTGGGGGCCGGGCCGCCTCGGCCGCCGCGCCGGTGCAGGGCGCGGGCGGCGAAGTCGCCGGCGAACTGGATGAGGGAGATGACCACGGCGAGGACCGCCACGGTGATCCACATCAGCTGGGTCTCGAAGCGCTGG
This sequence comes from Streptomyces sp. NPDC093260, assembly GCF_040683715.1. Classification (NCBI taxonomy): domain Bacteria; kingdom Bacillati; phylum Actinomycetota; class Actinomycetes; order Kitasatosporales; family Streptomycetaceae; genus Streptomyces; species Streptomyces sp. NPDC093260. The sequence goes on along the minus strand of NZ_JBFBEK010000009.1, from coordinate 192,599 downwards.
TAGCCGTAGCGGATGGCGATGTCGCCGAGGCCGCCGGCGCCGACCGTGCCGGCCATGGCGGAGTAGCCGATGAGGGCGACGATCGTGGTGGTGGCGCCGGCGATCAGCGAGGGCAGGGACTCGGGGACGAGGACCTTGCGCACGACGGTCCAGGTGTTGCCGCCCATCGCCTGCACGGCCTCGACGAGGCCGCCGTCCACCTCGCGCACGGCCGTCTCGACCAGGCGGGCGAAGAACGGGATGGCGCCGATGGCCAGCGGCACGATGGCGGCGTCGCGGCCGATGGTCGTGCCGGTCACCCAGCGGGTGAAGCTCATCAGGGCGACCATGAGGATGATGAACGGCATCGAGCGGGCGACGTTCACCAGCTGGCCGAGGATCTTGTTGGCGGCGATGTCCTGGAGCAGGCCGCCGCGGTCGGTGAGGACCAGCAGGACGCCGAGCGGGAGGCCGGCCACGACCGCGATGAGCGTGGACCAGCCGACCATGTAGAGGGTGTCCCAACACGCCTGGGACAGCAGCGGCTGCATCTCGGACCAGGTCACTTGGCACCTTCCTTGACCAGCAGGGACCGGTCCGCCGGGGCGTCGGCCGCGCTGTCGACGACGTCGATCTGCAGGCCCTGCTCGCGCAGGAAGCCGATGGGCACGACGTTGTCCTCGTAGCGGCCGGGCAGTTCGATGCGCATCCGGCCGACCTGGAGGCCGCCGACGGTGTCGATGGCCGCGCCGAGGATCGAGATGTCGATGTTGTAGGTGCGGGCGAGCTGGGAGATGACGGGCTGGGTGGCGGCGTCGCCGTGGAAGGTGACGTCGACGACCGTGCGGTCCTCGCCGGTGGCGTCGCCGCCGACCGGGAAGAGCGCGGCGGCCAGCTGTGAGCCGGGGGTGGCGAGGAGTTCGCTGACGGTGCCGGATTCCACGATGCGGCCCTTCTCCATGAGCGCCGCCGAGTCGCAGATCGACTTCACGACGTCCATCTCGTGCGTGATGAGCAGGACGGTCAGTCCGAGCTGCCGGTTCAGGTCGCGCAGCAGCTGGAGGATGGAGCGGGTGGTCTCCGGGTCCAGGGCGCTGGTGGCCTCGTCGGAGAGCAGCACCTTGGGGTCGCCGGCCAGGGCGCGGGCGATGCCGACGCGCTGCTTCTGGCCGCCGGAGAGCTGGGCGGGGTAGGCGCCGGCCTTGTCGGCCAGGCCGACCAGGTCGAGCAGTTCGAGCGCCCTGCGGGAACGTTCCTTCCCTGACCTGCCGAGGATCTCCAGGGGCAGCTCGACGTTGTCCTTGACGGTGCGCGAGGAGAGCAGGTTGAAGTGCTGGAAGACCATGCCGATCCGGCTGCGGGCCCGCCGCAGTTCCTTTCCGGCGCGCGGGCCGCGGCCGGCGAGGGCGGTGAGGTCCTGGCCGGCGACGGTGACCGTGCCGGAGGTGGGCCGCTCCAGCAGGTTGACGCAGCGGATGAGGGAGGACTTGCCGGCGCCGGACTGGCCGATGACGCCGAACACCTCGCCCTCGCGGACGTGCAGGTCGACGCCGTCGAGGGCGGTGACCTCGCGGCCGCGCGAGCGGTAGACCTTGGTGAGGCCCGATGTGGTGATCACGTGGGTTTCCGTCACTGTCGAGTGCGCGGCGCGTCGTGGGCGCCGGGCACGGCGTTCATGGTCGGGTGCGACCGGCGCGCGGCGCGCCTGCCCTGGCTGTGCCGGGGGCGGAAGGAGGGACGTGCGCGCGCTGGGGGCGGTCCCGCGCCGCTGCGGGCGGCGGGACGGGCTCGGCCGCGGTGCGCCGGGCGGGCCGGACGCGGGCGCGGACATGAGCGGGCACTCGCTTCGGGGCGCGAGGCTCAGGTGATGCGGGGGCCCTCTAGAAGGCGCACATTCGACGCGTAGGACACATACAACGAGCACCGGGCGTCATCGTCGCCTCGGTCGCAGGGGTGCGGCAGCTCGTCGTGGTCATGCGGTCAGTAAACCAGACCCGGGCTGCTGAGAGGACACCGCCGTCCGGATACTGGACAACCGTGGACGCGGTGCGGCATGGAGACGGCCGCGCGCTGTGCGCGGCGCTGACCAGCGCGGACACCGTGCCGGCGCCCGCCGGGCACCGCCGCCCCCCGGCGGTCCGGTCCCGTGCTGTGGCCAACACCACGGCCGTCCGGCGTCACGGACGGCCGGCCCCGTCGCACCCCGGGCGGCTCGGCCCCCTCGCGCCCCGGGCCGGGGGCCGGGCGGGGTCCGGTGCGTAATAGGGTCGTCGGCATGCTTGCTGTCCTGACGCTGGTGACCGGGGTCGCCGCGCTCTTGCTCGCCGCCTGGTGCGGCTGGGCGGCCTACCGTGACCAGCCGACGAAGGACTGGCACTTCATCGGCATGGCCGTGGTCTCGGTGCTGGCGCTGGTCCAGCTGGCGATCGGGGTCGTGGCGCTGGCGCGGGGCGAGAAGCCGGACCAGGGGACGACGATTTTCGTGGCGTACCTGCTGGGCGCCTTCGCCTGCGTCCCTGCGGCCGGGTTCATGTCGCTGGGCGAGCGCACGCGCTGGGGCTCGGTGACGGCTGCGGCCGGCGGTGTCGTCCTGGCCGTTCTGGAGGTGCGGCTCTATGACATCTGGGGAGGCTGAGATGACCGCCGTCGAGGAGAAGCCGGCGCGCAACCGGCTCATCAGCGGGCCGGGCACGCTGCTGGTGTGGCTGTACGGCGTGATGGTCGTCGGCGCGGTGTCCCGTTCGGTCTACCAGATCGCGACCGACTTCGGCCGGGCGCCGCTCGCCTACTCGCTGTCGGCGGTGGCGGGCGTGGTCTACGGCTTCATCACGTACTCGCTGGTGCGCGGCGGTGAGGCCGCCCGCAGGGCGGCGCTGGTGTGCTGCGCCGCCGAGCTGGTGGGCGTGCTGGGGGTCGGGACCTGGACGCTGGTCGAGCCGTCGGCGTTCGCGGACTCCACCGTGTGGTCGGACTACGGCATGGAGTACCTGTTCATCCCGGTGCTGCTGCCGCTGTCGGCCCTGTACTGGCTGCGTCGCGCCCGCGAGCGGGCGCCGTCGGCCCCCTGAGCCCACCGGGCCGACGGCGCCCGCCGCCGGAGCGCCGTCCCGACCGGCCGCGCGGCGGCGTTCCGCACGACCGCGCGGCGTTCCGTGGCCGCGCGGCGTCGCGTACGGCCTCGCGTCAGGCGGTCGCCACGTAGGTGCCGGCCGGCTTCTCCAGGACGATCTGCGGTACGCCGTCCTCGCCCGGGGAGGTGCCGACCGCCTCGTAGCCCACGCGCCGGTACAGCCGCAGGTTGCCCTCGCTGCGGTGGCCGGCGTGCAGGCGGAACCTGGTCGCGCCGCGCTCGTCGGCCAGCGCCGTCTCGGCCGCGCGCAGCAGCCGGGCGCCGATGCCGTGGCCCTGGAGGCGGGGGTGGACGCAGAGCCTGCCGATGGCGGCGGCTCCGTCCTCGGTCACCCGGCCCCGTACCGAGCCGACGACCTCCTCGCCGAGCCGCGCCACGAAGACGCAGTCCTCGGCGACCTCCTCGCGGACGGAGTCGAGGCTCTGCACGAGCGGGGCGATGCGGTAGTTGCCGTACAGCGCGGCCTCGCCCTGGAAGCACAGGTACTGCAACCTGAAGATCTGCTCCGCGTCCTGCTCGGTCGCCGCAGAGATGGTCACGCTCATGCCCATGTGCGCACGCCTCCCGCTCACCTGATCGCCTGTCGTCCCCCACACCTATCCCCGCGCTTGGCGGGCCGCAACCTCCGGCGCCAGCAGTCGTCGCAGACATCCCAGACATCTGGAGCGTTCCGGCCCGAGGCTGCCCTGTGAGATACCCAACTCCCCGGCGATCTCGCGGTAGGTGAGGTCCCGCGGCGACAGCAGCGCCTCCAGCAGCCGGGGGCAGCGGCCGGGCAGTCTGCGCACCGCGTCGTGCAGGGCCCGGCCGCGGGCGGCGGCCAGGGCGAGGTGCTCGGGGCCGCGTTCGCTGTCGTCGGCGGGCTCCAGGCCGTAGGGGCGTTCGATGCTGACGGTGCGTCGGGTGCGGCGGGCCTCGGAGCGGACGGCCCGGCGCAGCCAGCCCTGCGGGTCGGGCGGCGGGCCGTCCGCCTCCAGGCGCTCCAGCAGCCGCAGCCAGACCGCCTGTTCCAGGTCGCCCGGCTCGGTTCCGGCGGCATGTGCCTCCGCGGAGGCCTCGGCCAGGAGCAGGGGGCGCAGGGCGGTGAGCATGTCGTGCGTCATATGCGGCACGACGCGGCCGTCCCGGCACGGGTTGCCGGAACGGCCGCGGTTCACTGGGACGGGGACGGGTCGGGTCAGTGGTTGACGGACCGGTGGTTCAGGAAGTCCTCGCGGGCGAGCAGGCCCAGGTCGGCGGTGTCGGTGAAGACGCCGTCGATGCCGGTGGCGAAGTAGGCCCGGTAGAGGCTGAAGACGTCGCCGTAGGCGTCCTTGGCGGTGCCCTTGCGCAGCTTCGGCGGCAGGAAGGAGTTCTCCGGGCGGACGGTGTAGGGGTGCAGGAGCAGCCCGGCGGCGTGCGCGTCGCGGACCAGGGTGCTCGGCGCGCCGAGGTTGCCGTCGGCGTCCTTGGGGACGACCAGGTCGAGGGTCGGGCCGATGCCCTGCGCGTAGGAGGCGATCTCCTGGAGGCCCTCGGGCGTGACGAGGTCGGCGACGGTGCGCGGGTCACCGGTGGCGACGAAGTCGTACGGGCGGGAGCCGGCGTCGGACAGCAGCACCACGAGCGGGTTGGCGACGAGCCGGTTGAGGCGCTGGATGCTGGTGGGCTCGAAGGACTGGAGGATGACCGGGGAGTCCCTGCGGTCCTTGCCGTGCTCGCGCAGCAGCTTCGCGACCCGCTCCTCCAGGCCGAGGCCCAGCGCGCGGAAGTAGGTGGGGTGCTTGGTCTCGGGGTAGATCCAGACCTGCCGGCCGCGCTTGCGGGTCTGCTCGTCCTGCCACTTCAGGACCTCTTCGAAGGTGGGGATCTCCCAGCGGCCGTCGAAGACGGTGTTGTGCGGGCGGTTGGCGGGGATGCGCTCGATCGCGCGCAGCCGCTTCAGCTCGGCGAGGGTGAAGTCCTCGGTGAACCAGCCGGTGGTGGGCACCCCGTCGAGGGTCTTGGTGGTCTTCCGGCCGGCGAACTCGGGGTGGTCGGCGACGTCCGTGGTGCCGCCGATCTCGGGCTCGTGGCGACACACCAGGTGGCCGTCGCGGGTGGGCACCAGGTCGCCGGCCTCGACGACGTGCGCGCCGAGGTCGAGGGCCAGCTCGTAGGAGCCGAAGGTGTGCTCGGGACGGTAGCCGCTGGCGCCCCGGTGGCCGATGATCGTGGGCGTCGGCAGGCTGCGGAGCCCGCCGCCCCGGCGACCGCCGGCCGTGCCCGCCGCGGCGCCGCCCGCCGCCGTGGCCGTGCCGGGCAGGGCGAGCACGGCGCCGCCGGCCCCGAGCACGGCCGCGCCGAGCAGCGCCCGGCGTCCGGTCCCGCGGCCCGCCCCGCCTCTCTCCCCCCGCGTGTTCCGCTCGTCGCACTCCCCTGTGCCGCCCCGCTCGTCCGGCTGCAGCGCTCCCATGACCGCCTCCTGCTGTCTCGTCGTCGGTGAGCGGATCGTAGGTGCGCCCGTGTGACGGCCGGGAGACCGCGTGCCGAACACACGGGTGACGCCGGATGGCGTACGGGAGCGGTGGGGTGACGGGCCGTCGCATGACCCTCCGTGTGCGGGGAAGTCGGATCGCGTGGCCGCCGCGCCGGTGCGCGGGCCCGCCACGGCCCCTGCCGGCCGGCGGCGGCCGTACCGCTCCGGGGGCGGTGTGCGACCCGTGTCACGTCGCGGCGCGCCGGTCACCGGGGTGCGCCGGAGCCCTGGCGCAGGTAAACGTATGTCAACGGTACGTAAGAGGTGGTGAGCCCGATGTGCAATCGGGTCCGGCCCCCGAGTATCGTCCTCACCTGCACAGACTCGTACAGATCCTCAGACAATCCCTTGACACCGGAGGGCCCGTTGTCCCGCTTCGCGCTCATCAAGGCAGTGCTCGGTCCGATCATGCGCCTGATGTTCCGCCCACAGGTGGAGGGCGCGGAGCACATTCCCGGCGACGGTCCGGTCATCCTCGCGGGCAACCACCTCACCTTCATCGACTCGATGATCCTGCCGCTGGTCTGCGACCGCCAGGTCTTCTTCATCGGCAAGGACGAGTACGTCACCGGCAAGGGCGTCAAGGGCCGGCTGATGGCCTGGTTCTTCACCGGCGTCGGCATGATCCCCGTGGACCGCGACGGCGGCCGGGGCGGCGTCGCGGCGCTGATGACCGGCCGCCGCATCCTGGAGGAGGACAAGATCTTCGGGATCTACCCCGAGGGCACCCGCTCCCCCGACGGCCGCCTCTACCGGGGGCGCACCGGGATCGCCCGGCTCACCCTGATGACCGGCGCGCCGGTCGTGCCGTTCGCGATGATCGGCACGGACAAGCTCCAGCCGGGGGGCGCGGGGCTGCCGCGGCCCGGCAAGGTGACGGTGCGGTTCGGGAAGCCGATGGAGTTCTCCCGGTACGAGGGGATGGACCGGGACCGCTACGTGCTGCGGGCGGTGACGGACTCCGTGATGGCGGAGGTCATGCACCTGTCCGGGCAGGAGTACGTGGACATGTACGCCACGAAGGCGAAGGCGGCGTAAGCCTCCAGCGGTTCTTTCGGGGGCGTCGTTCGTGTGTGGGGCGGCCTTCGGGTGCCGTTGTGGCCGGGCGCGCGGTTCCCCGCGCGCCCTTCGGGGCGCCTCTCGCAGCGGATTTCAGAGCCTCTGGCCCTTCAGCAGGAACCACGCCGCTGCCGAGGCCGCCAGGAGGACCGCTGCTCCCGCGCCCGAGGCCAGGTGGAGGCCGTGGACGAAGGCGTCCTGGGCCGCGGTGAGCATCGTCCCGGCCGTACGGGGCGGGAGCCCCTGCGCCGCCTGGACCGCGCCGCCCAGTGATTCGCGGGCCTGCGGCGGGGTGCCGGCCGGTCCGGTGAAGCCGCGGTAGGCGGCGGTCACGATGGAGCCGAGCAGGGCGATGCCGAGGGCCGCGCCGAGTTCGTACGCCGTCTCGGAGACCGCGGAGGCCGCGCCCGCCTGCTCCTTGGGCACCCCGGCGAGGATCACGTCGGCGGTCACCGTGAAGGAGAAGCCGGCGCCCACGCCGACCACCAGCAGGGCCGTGCCGAGCAGCGGATAGCCGGTCGAGGCGCTGAGCGTGGTCAGCGCGGCCAGGGCGACGCCCACGGCGGCGAGTCCGCCGGAGACCACGGCCCGTACCGAGAACCGGCGGGCCGCGCGGCCGGCCACGAGCCCGGCCGCGACCGCGCCGACGGCGGCGGGCAGTTCGGCCAGGCCCGCCTCGAACGGGTGTCTGCCCTGCACCAGTTGCAGGAACTGGGAGAGGAAGAACACCAGCCCGGACATGCCGAGGACGGTCAGCAGGTCGGCGAGGACCGCGCCGCTGAAGCCGCGGTTGCGGAACAGCCGTACGTCCAGCAGCGGTGCGGGCAGGGTCAGCTGGCGGTGGACGAACCAGTACAGCGCGGCGGCGCCCAGCAGCCCGGCGCCGAGGACGGCTCCGGTGACGCCGTGCGCGGCGGCCTCCTTGATCGCGTAGACGACACCGATGACGCCGACCAGCGACAGCAGCACGCTGACCAGGTCCCACGGGCCCGGGTCCGGGTTGCGGGACTCGGGCAGCAACCGGACGCCGACCAGGACCAGTACCGCCATCACGGGCAGGTTGATGAGGAAGACCGAGCCCCACCAGAAGTGCTCCAGCAGGAACCCGCCGGCGATCGGGCCGACCGCCATGCCGGCGGAGGCGGTGGCGCCCCAGATGCCGACGGCGAGGCTGCGCTCGCGCGGGTCGTGGAAGAGGTTGCGGATCAGGGCCAGGGTGGCGGGCATCAGGGTCGCGCCGGCCACGCCGAGCAGCGCCCGGGCCGCGATCATCGTCTCCGGCGTGGTCGCGTAGGCGTTGAGCACGGACAGCGCGCCGAACGCGGCGGAGCCGGCCAACAGGATGCGTTTGCGGCCGATCCGGTCGCCGAGACTGCCCATGGAGACGAGGAGTCCGGCGATGACGAACGAGTAGACGTCGCCTATCCACAGCAGCTGGGTGCCGGAGGGCCTCAGGTCCTCGCTGATGTAGGGGGTCGCGAGACCGAGGACGGTCGCGTCGACGGCCACCAGCAGCACGGCGAGGACGAGGACGGCGAGCGCGAGCCAGCGGCCCGGGCGCTTCTCCACCTCCGCCGCGTACGCCGGCCGCAGGGTGCTGGTCATGGTTCCTCTCTCCGTAATGCGCCGCCGAGCAGCAGCTCGACGATCATGTAGGTGAAGTCCTTGGGGGCGACCCGGCCCTCGCCCACCGCCCAGGCGCCGGAGGCCATCAGGCCGTACAGCGCCTCGGTGAGCCAGGCCGGGCTGAGGTCGATGCGGAACTCGCCGCTGCGCTGGCCGCGCCGGAACAGGGCCTCGATCCGTTCGTCGATCCGCGTCCAGCCCTGGTTCTGCTCCTCGCCCTCGAACAGCTGGTTCTCGGTGTAGAGGAAGGCCAGCAGGCCGGCCGCGGGCTCGATCTCGCGGATCAGCCGGTGCACGGCGTCGCGGGCCGGGCCCTCGTCCGGCCGGGCGGCGTCCAGCGCGGCCTCGCACTCCGCGATGCCGAGCGCCTCCAGCGCCCGTACGAGCGCGTCCCGCCCGGCGAAGTGCCGGTGCAGCGTGGCGCGGCTGATGCCGGCCGCCCTGGCGACCTCGTCCATCGTCGCGGTGGACTTGCGGGTCAGCAGGGCCGCGGCGGTGCGCAGCACGTGGTCACGATCGACAGCCATGAGACAACAGTAACCCACATGAGACACCAACGTCTCACGCAGGGCATGTACGTCTCACAAGGAGCTGCCTGCGGCGCCCTGTGCGAGGGGCGGAGGGGGTCAGTGCCAGGGAAGCCGGCCGCGGCGCTCCCAGTAGGCGTGCGGTTCCTCGGCCAGGGCGTCGAGGCGGGCCGCCTGGGCGTCGTCCAGGTCGACGGCGGCGGCGTGCAGGTTGGAGCCGAGCTGGTCGACGGTGGCCGCGCCGGACAGCACGACGCCGGCCCACGGGCGGCGCAGGACCAGGGCGAGGGCGAGCGCGTCGCAGCCGAGCCCGGTCTCCCGGGCCACGGCCCGCAGCGCCTCGGGCGCGTCCGGCCCGGCCAGCCGCCCGTTCGCCATGCCCTCCTTGACGATCACGGTGAGCCCGGCGTCGTGGGCCTCGGCGAGAGCCGGTCCCGCGGAGGTCTCCAGGGCGTTGTACGTCGACTGGACGGTGCGGAACAGGGGCTCGCCGTCGACGGTCACGGCGAGGGCGGCCCGGACGGCGTCGGCCTGGGCGGGTCCGCTGGTGGAGAAGCCGATGGTCAGACCCTGCGCGGCGGCCTCGGCGAGCCGGGCGTGCAGGTCCTTGTCGGTGAGGGCGGGGCTGTCCGGGGTGACCGAGTGGATCTGGTAGAGGTCGAGCCGGTCGCCGAGCAGTGCGGCGGTCTCGGCGCGCTGCCGTTCGTAGGTGGCCAGGCCGTGGTCCTTGACCTCGTGGCGTTCGGCGTCGGTGCGCCAGTCGGCGGTGTAGGTGTAGCCCCACTTACTGCCGATCACCACGTCGTCGGCCTCGGGGCGGGCACGCAGCCAGTCGGCGAGGAACTCCTCGGAGCGGCCGTAGGAACGGGCGGCGTCCAGGTAGCGCACGCCCTGGGCGTAGGCCGCGTCCAGCAGCTGGTGCGTACGGGCCCGCAGGGCGTCCACGGTGCGCTCGGCGGGCAGGTCGCGGTCCCGGCCGAGGTTGATGTAGCCGGGGCGTCCGACGGCCGCGAGTCCGAGGCCGAGGCGGCGGGTGGGGGTGGTGACGTGGGCCAGCCTGGCGAAGGGCATCGCGGGCTCCGTTCGGTCGGTTCCGTGCGGCTGCCGACCAACGTAACCCGCGAGGCCCTGCCGGGCGGGGTCCCCTCCCGCCGGTACGGCTACTTCTTGGCGTCCGCCCACGCGTGCTGGGCCGCCACGTCCGCCTTCACCTCGGCGAGCTGGACGGCGACCGCGCTGGGAGCGGTGCCGCCGCGTCCGCTGCGGGAGGCGAGGGCGCCGGGGACGTCGAGGACGGTGCGCACCTCGGGGGTGAGGTGGGCGGAGATCTTGGCGAACTGCTCGTCGGTCAGCTCGTCCAGCTCCTTGCCGTCGGCCTCGGCGGCCTTCACGCACTCGCCGGCGACCTCGTGCGCGACGCGGAACGGCACGCCCTGCTTGACCAGCCACTCGGCGATGTCGGTGGCGAGCGAGAAGCCGGCCGGGGCCAGTTCCTCCAGGCGCTCGCGGTGCACGGTGAGGGTGGCCAGCATGCCGGTGAAGGCGGGGAGCAGGACCTCCAGCTGGTCGCAGGAGTCGAAGACGGGCTCCTTGTCCTCCTGGAGGTCGCGGTTGTAGGCGAGCGGGAGGGCCTTGAGGGTGGCGAGCAGGCCGGTCAGGTTGCCGATCAGGCGGCCGGACTTGCCGCGGGCCAGCTCGGCGATGTCCGGGTTCTTCTTCTGCGGCATGATCGACGAGCCGGTGGAGAAGGCGTCGTGCAGGGTCACGAAGGAGAACTCCTTCGTGTTCCAGATGATGATCTCCTCGGCGATCCGGGAGAGGTCGACGCCGATCATCGCGGCGATGAAGGCGAACTCGGCGACGAAGTCGCGCGAGGCGGTGCCGTCGATCGAGTTGCCGACGCTGCCGTGCTCGAAGCCGAGGTCGCGGGCGACCGCCTCCGGGTCGAGCCCGAGGGAGGAACCGGCCAGCGCGCCCGAGCCGTACGGCGACACGGCGGTGCGCTCGTCCCACTGGCGCAGCCGCTCGGCGTCCCGGGACAGGGACTGCACGTGGGCGAGGACGTGGTGGGCGAAGAGCACGGGCTGGGCGTGCTGGAGGTGGGTGCGGCCGGGCATCGCCACGTCCGGGTGTGCCTCGGCGAGGCCGACCAGCGCGTCCTGGAGGTCGGCGATCAGGCCGCCGATGATCCGGGCGTGGTCGCGCAGGTACATGCGGAAGAGGGTGGCGACCTGGTCGTTGCGGGACCGGCCGGCGCGCAGCTTGCCGCCGAGGTCGGCGCCGAGGCGTTCCAGCAGCCCGCGCTCCAGGGCGGTGTGGACGTCCTCGTCGGCGATGGTGCCGGTGAAGGAGCCGTCGGCGACGTCCGCCTCCAGCTTGTCCAGCCCGGCGATCATCCGCGTCAGCTCGTCCTCGGTGAGCAGGCCGGCCTGGTGCAGCACACGCGCGTGGGCGCGGGAGCCGGCGATGTCGTAGGGCGCGAGCCGCCAGTCGAAGTGGACGGACGCGGACAGCTTCGCCAGGGCCTCGGCGGGACCGTCGGCGAAACGGCCGCCCCAGAGCCGTACGTCACCGCTGTTGCTGCTCACTTGCGTTGCTCCTCGGAGAGTTGTCTCTGTGCGCGCCTCGGTGCGAGCGGCCGCCCCCGGCCGTCGCGGGCGGGGGCGGCCGGCAGGCCGATATGCGGAGGCGACTCGCGTCATGCATGAGTATGCAGTGCTATGCATGATTCGTCAATCGAGCGGGAGGGTGCCCGGTACGCGAGACGATCGGCAATTCCTTAGACAGCCGAACGAACTCCAGGGATAATGGTCGGACATGGGAAAGACCTATGACCGCATCGACGGCAGGCTGCGTACGTTCATCGAGGAACAGCCCCTCTTCTTCACCGCGACCGCGCCGCTGTCCGGCGACGGCACGGTCAACCTCTCCCCCAAGGGCCTCAAGGGCTCCTTCGCGGTGCTCGACGACCTGACGGTGGCCTATCTGGACTTCGCCGGCTCGAACGCCGAGACCATCGCACACCTGCGCGAGAACGGCCGGATCACCCTCATGTGGTGCGCCTTCCAGGGCCCGCCCGACATCGTGCGCGTCCACGGCCGGGGCGAACCGGTCTTCCGCGACGACCCCCGCTTCACGGACCTCGTGGCGCGCTTCCCCGGCATCGACCCCACCGCGCACGGGCTGCGCGCGGTCATCGTCGTGCACGCCGAACTGATCCGCGACACCTGCGGCTACGCCGTGCCCTTCATGTCCTACGAGCAGGACCGCGACCTGCACGGCCGCCGTTTCGCCCGTGAGGACGACGCCTCGCTGAGCGACTACTTCACCAAGAAGGACCACGTGGCCCACAGCCTGGACGGCCTCCCGGGCCTGCCGCTCCCGCTGCCGCCGTCACCGGTGTGAGGCGGGCGGCGGGGCGTCCGGCGCGGATGTGAGGCGCCGGCGGGCCGCCCGTGTCCCCGGTGCGTCCCCCCACGTACCTGCTTCCCGGTCGCGTCCGCCTACGTACCGGTGTGGGCGCCGTCGGGCGGCAGCCGCACCGTGAACGTCGTCGCGCCCGGCCGACTGGCCAGCGTCACGCTCCCGCCGTGTGCCCGCACCACCGCCGCCACGATCGCGAGGCCCAGGCCCGCCCCGGCGCCGCCGGAGGTGTCGGCGCGTCGGCGGTCGGCGCGCGCGAAGCGCTCGAACACGCCCGGCTGGCTCTCCTCGGGGACGCCGGGACCGTCGTCGTGGACCCGCAGCACGGTCGCGGCGCCGCCGGCGTCCGGGAGCGCGGCCAGGGACACCGTCACCTCGGTGCCCGCCGGGGTGTGCAGACGGGCGTTGGCCAGCAGGTTGGCCAGCACCTGTTGCAGCCGGTGGGCGTCACCCGTCACCGTGACGGGCTCCTCCGGCAGCTCCATGGTCCAGTGGTGTCCGGGACCGGCGGCGCGGGCGTCCGTCACCGCGTCCAGGACGAGGCGGGTGAGGTCCACGGGGCGGCGCTCCAGCGGGCGGCCCGCGTCCAGGCGGGCCAGGAGCAGCATCTCGTCCACCATCTCGCCCATCCGGGCGGACTCGGCCGCGATGCGTTCCAGCGCTCTGGTCACCTCGGGCGGCACCGGTCCCGGATGCAGCAGGGCCAGCTCCGCGTGGCCGCGCACCGAGGCGACCGGGGTGCGCAGCTCGTGGCTGGCGTCGGCGGCGAAGCTGCGCAGCCGTTCCTCGCTGGCGTGCCGCTTGGTCAGCGCGTCCTCGACGTGGTGGAGCATCCGGTCGAAGGCGGCGGCGACCCGGCCCACCTCCCCGTGCGGGTCGGCCCCGCCGGTCCTGGGCGGCAGCGCGACCTCGCCGCTGGCCAGCGGCAGCTCGCTGACCCTGGCGGCGGTCGTGGCGACCCGGCTCAGCGGACGCAGCGACCAGCGCACCCACAGCGCCCCGGTGACGCCGGCGGTGGCCAGCGCGAGGCCGAAGACGCCGCCGGCGACGAGTTCCAGCCGGTGGACCGCGGCCCGGACGGGCTCCGTCGGCAGCCCGGTGACCAGGACGTCGCCGTCCCGGCCCGGCCATGCCGCCAGCCGGTAGCCGCCCAGTTTGGACAGGCGCACCGTGTGCCCGGCGCCGTCCGCCGGGAGCGCGGCCAGGGCGGCGCGGTCGGCGGCGGTGAGGGTGACGGCGAAGCCGGGATGGGCGTCGGAGGGAACCACCGCCGCGTTCGTGATCCGGCCCGCCACCAGCCGGGCGCCGAACGTGGCCGCGGCCTGGCGGCGGGTGTCACCGTGTTCGTCACCGTCGTGGTCGGACGGCTTCGTGTTCCGCCCGCTCCCTGCGGCGCCGTGTTCGAGGCTCTGGGGGAAGCCGGTGCCCGTCTGCTGCAACTGCTGGTCGAGCCGGCCGGTGAGGAAGCCGTTCAGCTCGACGACCGCGGCCACCCCGACGGCCGCACAGCTCAGCGCGAGCAGCACCACCAGACCGAGGGTGAGCCGGGCCCGCAGGGTGCGCGGCAGCGGCAGGCGTCCGCCCCGCCGCGCCCAAAGCCGCGCCGGCGCTCTCACGGCCGGACCGGCTTCAGCACGTAACCGGCGCCGCGTACCGTGTGGATCATGGGCTCGCGGCCCGCGTCCACCTTCTTGCGCAGGTAGGAGATGTACAGCTCGACCACATGGGCCCGGCCGCCGAAGTCGTAGGACCAGACGCGGTCCAGGATCTGTCCCTTGCTGAGCACCCGGCGCGGGTTGCGCATCAGGAAGCGCAACAGCTCGTACTCGGTCGGCGACAGCTCGATCAGCTCTCCGGCCCGGGTGACCTCGCGAGCGTCCTCGTCCATGACCAGATCGCCCACGGTCAGCCGCGGGCCGTCGGCCGGCTGCCGGGCCATCCCGGCGCGCCGCAGCAGCCCGCGCAGCCGGGCGATCACCTCCTCCAGGCTGAACGGCTTGGTCACGTAGTCGTCGCCGCCCGCGGTGATCCCGGCGATGCGGTCCTCCACCGCGTCCCGCGCGGTCAGCAGGAGCACACAGACGTCCGGCCGCACCTCGTGCAGCCGCCGCAGCACGGTGAGGCCGTCGGTGTCCGGGAGCATCACGTCGAGGACGACGGCGTCCGGCCGCAGCGCACGGGCCTCGGCGACGGCGGACGCCCCGTCCTCGGCGGTGCGGACCTCCCAGCCCTGGTAGCGCAGGGCGCCGGAGAGGACCTCGGCGAGGTCCGGGTCGTCGTCGACGACGAGGACGCGGACGGGCGTGCCGTCCGGACGGGTGAGGGCGGGCGGCCCCGGCTGGGGCGGGCGGGAGCTGTGCATGGCCCTTCCAGCATCGCCTGTCGCCGGCCGGTGCGGAGGCGGGGGGTGCTCTGAGTTCGCTGTGAGTGCGCCGCGCTGCCACCGGTTTCAGAGCGTTCTCAGAGGTTCGGCCCGCACAGTGGCGTCCTGGACCGGCGAGAGGACGGGACGACATGACCACGGTGTACCAGCGACGGGCGGCGCCGCCCGTGGCCCCGGGGCCCCGGCGCTCCCCGGCGGCCGCGGTGCTCGCCGTGCTGTGGGGCGGCGCGGCGGCGGCGGTCGCGCTGTGGTGGGAGGACACGGCCACGGTGGTCGGCGCGGCCGGCTGGCTGACCGGCGCGGGACGGATCACGGGGCTGCTGTGCGGCTACGCCTGCGCGGTGCTCGTCGCCCTGACGGCCCGGCCGCCGCTCCTGGAGCGGCGGATCGGCTCGGACCGGGTGATCCGCTGGCACGCGCGGGCCGGCCGGTACACGGTGTGCCTGCTCCTCGCGCACATCGCCTCGATCCTGGCCGGGTACGCGGCGCAGGACCGGGCCTCACTCGTGCACGAGACGGTGACGGTGGTCCTCGACTACCCGGACATGCTCAAGGCCACCGCGGGCACCCTGATCCTGTTCGCGGTCGGGGTCACCTCGGCGCGCGCGGTGCGGCGCCGCACCAGCCACGAGTTCTGGTACGGCGTGCACCTGCTCACCTACGCCGCCGTCTTCCTCGCCTTCTTCCACCAGCTCACCCTGGGCGACCAGTTCCACGGCCGGTTCGCGGCCACGGCCGCCTGGTACGCGCTGTACCTGGGGGTCGCCGCGCTGGTGCTGTGGTACCGCGTCCTCGTGCCGGTGCGGCTGAACCGACGGCACCGGATGCGGGTGGAGTCGGTGCACGAGGAGGCGCCCGGGGTGTACTCGGTCGTCGTGCGGGGCCACCGGATGGACGAACTCGGCGCGCTGCCGGGGCAGTTCTTCCGCTGGCGGTTCCTCACGCCGGGCCTGCGCGGGACGTCGACGCCGTACTCCCTGTCGGCGCCGCCGCAGCCGGACCGCTTGCGCATCACGGTCAAGGCGCTCGGCGACCACAGCGCGGCCGTGGCGCAGCTGCGGCCGGGCACCCGGGTCTGGGCGGAGGGCCCGTACGGCGCGCTGACCGCCGAGCGCGGCGCCACGCACCGGTCGCTCCTGATCGGCGCCGGGGTCGGCATCACTCCGCTGCGGGCGCTGTTCGAGACGCTGCCCGGCGAGGTCACCCTGCTGTACCGGGCGCGCTCGGCGCGTGACCTGGCGCTGGGCAGCGAGCTTGAGGCGGTCGCCCGGTGGCGCGGAGCGCGGGTGCTGTACCTGCTCAACGGCCCCCACGGCGAACGCCCCGCGCTCACCGACGCGTGGCTGCGCGCGCGGGTGCCCGACCTCGCCGGGCACGACGTGTACCTGTGCGGGCCGCACTCCTTCGCCCAGGAGCTGTACGGGGTGCTGCGCGCCGCCGGGGTTCCCGACCGCCGCATCCACCACGAGTCGTTCGAACTGTGAGAGCCGTGGGAACCGAGCCCGTCGAAGGAGTCGTGAGGCCGTCGTGCACGCGTTGAGGAAGAACCGTCCGCTGCGCCGGGTGGTGCTGGCGAGCGCCGCCACCGTCTCCGGGCTGGTGATGCTGCTGGCGCTGAAGCCGCACACCCCGCCGCGGATCGCCGCGGCGCCCGCGCCGGCCGCGTCCGCCGGCGCGGGCGCCCCGGGCGGCGCCGCGAAGTCCGGCGGCGCGAGCGGCTCCACCGGCAAGAGGGCCGTCACCGGCGAGAGCGCGCAGACCCGCTGGGGACCGGTCCAGGTGCGCATCACGCTGGAGGACGGCCGCATCACCGACGTGACCGCGGTGGTCTACCCCACCGAGAACCCCCGAGACCAGGAGATCAACAGCTACGCGATACCCCAGCTGAGGAGAGAGGCACTGGCCGCGCAGAACGCGGACATCGACTCGGTGTCCGGGGCCACGTACACGAGTGACGGCTACCGCCGCTCGCTGCAGTCCGCCCTGGACTCTGCGGTCGGCTGAACACTCCCCAGGTACGCCGCGTATCTGTGGGTCGACGGTCGAAACGCCACGGAGGAACCGTGACCACCACGCTTGCAGGAGGACGTGCCGCGCGGCGGCAGACGATGCGCCGGATCCGGCCCCGCCGCTCCCCGGCCGCCCTGCTGCTGGCCGCCGTCGGGGCGGGGGCGGCGGGGGTCGTGTGGCTGTGGTGGACGAACACCCCGTCCGTCGCCGGGAACGGCGGCCGGATCCTCAACGCGGGCCGGATCACCGGGCTGCTCGCCGGGTACCTGATGGCGCTGGTCGTGCTCCAGATGGCGCGGGTGCCCGCCCTGGAGCGGCGGGTCGGTTCGGACCGGGTGGCCCGCTGGCACGCCATGAGCGGCCGGTACACGCTCTGCCTGGTCCTCGCGCACGTGTTCCTCACCATGTGGGGTTACGCGGTGCAGGCGGGGCGGTCGCTCGGGGACATCGTCCGGCAGACCGTGGAGTCCGTGGAGCAGTTGCCGGACATGGGCAAGGCGGCGATCGGCACGGGCCTGTTCGTGCTCATCGGGCTCACCTCCGTCGGCGCGGTGCGCCGCCGGCTGCCGTACGACACCTGGTACCACGTCCATCTGCTCACCTACGCGGCGGTGTTCCTGACGTTCTGGCACCAGATCACCACCGGCAACGACTTCGCCGTCCAGCCGGCCGCGAAGACCGTCTGGTACGCCCTGTACGGCACGGTGACCGCGCTCGTGGTGTGGTACCGCATCCTCACCCCGGTCCGGCTGAACCTCAAGCACCGGATGCGGGTGGAGGCGGTGGTCGAGGAGACGCCGGGGATCGTGTCGGTGCTGATCAGCGGCCGCAGACTGCACCGGATGGGCGCGGAGGCGGGGCAGTTCTTCCGCTGGCGGTTCCTGGCCCCGGGCATGCGGTTCAGCTCGCACCCGTACTCGCTGTCGGCGGCGCCCCGGCCGGGGCTGCTGCGGATCACCGTCAAGGCGATCGGCGACCACAGCGCGCGGCTGCGCGAACTGCGGCCCGGCACCCGGGTGTGGGCGGAGGGGCCCTACGGGGCCCTGACCGCCGCCCGGCGCAGCCGGGGCAAGGTGCTGCTGGTGGCGGGCGGCGTCGGCATCACGCCGATGCGGGCGCTGTTCGAGACGCTGCCTGGCGCGGCCGGGGACATCACCCTGCTCTACCGGGCCAACAGCACCCAGGACCTGGCGCTGTGGGACGAGCTGGCGAAGATCGCCGACGAGCGCGGCGCGCGGCTGATGTACGCGGTCAACAGCCCGGACGGCGAACGGCCGGACATCTCCGCCGAGTCGCTGCGGCGGAAGATCGCCGACATCGACCGCCACGACGTGTTCATGTGCGGGCCGCCCGGTTTCGCGCGGTCGGTGTACGAGGCGCTGCGCGGCGCGGGCGTTCCCGCCCGCCGTATCCATCACGAGTCGTTCGAGATGTGAGCGACGGGACGTCAGGAGACAAGGAAGCGATGAGGAAGAGCCACCCCGTCCGCCGGGCGGTGCTCGCGGGTGCGGCCACCGTGTCCGGCATCGTGCTGCTGCTGTCGCTGAAGCCGGCCGCCGATCCGGCCGCGGCGTCGACGGCCGGATCGGCGCCGCGGGCGCCCTCGGCCGGGCAGGAGTCGCCGCAGGGCGGCAACGGGGCCGTGCCGGGCGGTACCACGACCCTGACCGGCGACGCGGCCCCGACGCAGTACGGCGACGTACAGGTCCGGTTGACCGTCAGCGGCGGGAAGGTCGTCAAGGCCGAGGCCGTGCGGGCCCCCGAAGGCGGCCTCAGCGGCCAGAAGACCGCCATGGCCGTCCCCAGGCTCAACCAGGAGGCCGTCGCGGCCGGCAACGCCGACATCGACGCCGTGTCCGGCGCCACCTACACCAGCGGCGGCTACCGCAAGTCCTTGCAGTCGGCGCTCGACCGGATGAAGGCCGGCGCGGGTGCGGGTGCGCGGGCAGGTGCCTCCGGAAGCGGTGCGGGTGCGGCCCGGACCGTGACCGGGAAGGTCGCGCAGACCCAGTACGGGCCCGTGCAGGTACGGATCACGGTCAGCGGCGGGAAGGTCGTCAAGGCCGAGGCCGTGCGGGCCCCCGAGGGCGGCCTCAGCGGCCAGAAGACCGCCATGGCCGTCCCCAGGCTCAACCAGGAGGCCGTCGCGGCCGGCAACGCCGACATCGACGCCGTGTCCGGCGCCACCTACACCAGCGGCGGCTACCGTACGTCGCTGCAGTCGGCGCTCGACCAGGTCGGCGGCTGACGCCGTGACCGGGCAGGCCGGGGCGCCCGCCGTGCTGCGGCACGCGGAGGAGGTCATGGGAACGGTGTTCTCCTTCGACGTGCGCGGCGGCGAGCCGGAGGCGGTGCGGGCCGCGCTGCGGGAGGCGGTGGCCGGGCTGCACCGGGTCGACGAGGTGTTCAGCACCTACCGGGCCGACAGCGAGGTGTCGCGGCTGGTCCGCGGTGAGCTGACCGTGGCGCAGTGCGATCCGCTGGTCGCCGAGGTGCTGGCGCTGGGGGCCGAGGCCGAGCGGACGAGCGACGGCTGGTTCAGCCTGCGCTACCAGGGACGGCTGGACCCGACCGGGGTCGTCAAGGGATGGGCGGCGGAGCGGGCGGCGCGGCTCGTGGCGTCGGCGGGCGCCGGCGGGGTCAGCGTGAACGGGGGCGGGGACGTGCAGCTGCTGGGCTCGCCAGGGGCGGACCGGCCGTGGCGGGTGGGGGTGTCGGACCCGCTCAGACCGGGCGGGCTGGCCGCGGTGGTGTCGGCGGCGGGGGCGCCGGAGCTCGCGGTGGCCACCTCGGGGACGGCGGAGCGGGGCGACCACATCGTGGACCCGCGCACCGGGCGCGCCGCGGTGACGGATCTGCTCTCGGTGACGGTGGTCGCGCCGCGGCTGGTGTGGGCTGACTGCTGGGCGACGGCTGCGTTCGCGATGGGGGCGCGGGAGGGGCTGGCCTGGCTGGAGTCGCTGCCGGGGGTGGAGGCGCTGTTGATCACCGCGGGGGACGAGGTGCGGTGCACGGGCGGGTTGGGCGCGCGGCTGGGGTGAGGTACGCCTCCGGCCGGTGCGGTCCAATTCATCGGTGCGCGGCGGTGCCGGTGAGGCGACCGGTGCGCGGCGGTGGGGCTGAGCGGGGACGGGAAGCGCTCACCCCCGCTTGAAGGGGCGCCTCTCCCGAGCTCTTCGAGCAGGGGGCGCCGCCAGCCCACCCGTTCCGCCCGGGGGCGCCTCCCAGGCCCTCAAGGCACCCGGGGGAGCCACGATGTGCCCGCGGCTACGAGGGGCGTGTGGCTCGCGGCCGACGGCCGCTCCCCAGGGGCGCGGGGAACTGCCCGAGCGGCCGCGACCGGCCCGCGCCCGGCGATCCACCGCGACCACCCCCTCCGAGCCCCGCCGGGTCTCAAACCCGGCGGGGGTCAGCCCCCGTTCTGGGCCAGACGGAGCAAGTGGTCTGCCAGGGCCTGGCCGCCGGACGGGTCGCGGCTGATCAGCAGCAGCGTGTCGTCGCCGGCGATCGTGCCGAGGATGTCGTGCAGCTCGGCCTGGTCGATCGCCGAGGCCAGGAACTGCGCCGCACCCGGCGGGGTCCGCAGGACGACGAGGTTCGCGGAGGCCTCCGCGGAGATCAGCAGCTCCTGGGAGAGCCGCCGCATCCGCTCCTCCTTGACCGACCCGCCGAGCGGCGCCCGCGGGGTGCGGAACCCGCCCTCGCTGGGCACCGCGTAGATCAGGTCGCCGTCGGTGTTGCGGATCTTCACCGCGTTCAGCTCGTCCAGGTCCCGCGACAGCGTCGCCTGGGTGACGCTCAGCCCGTCGTCGGCCAGCAGCTTGGCCAGCTGGCTCTGCGACCGCACCGGCTGCCGGTTGAGGATGTCCACGATCCGGCGGTGCCGCGCGGTGCGGGTCTGCGGCAGTGCGGGCCCGGCGGCCCCGGCGTCGTTCTGCCCGTGGTCTGGCGCCTGGCTCATCGTCGTCCCATTCTCCGGATCATCCGTCCCCCTCGGCCGCGTCCAGGATGCCGGGCAGCGCCCGGACGAACGCGTCCACGTCGTCGTCGTTCAGGTTCAGCGGCGGCATCAGCCGGATGACGTCGGCGGCGGGCGCGTTCACGAGGATGCCGGCCTCCTGCGCCGCCTGCTGCGCCCGCTGCGCGTACGGCCCGGTGAGCACGATACCGAGGAGCAGTCCGGCCCCCCGCACGTGGTCGACCAGCGGGTGGCCGAGGGACTCGACGCCCTCGCGCAGCTTCTCGCCCTGCCGCTTGACGTTCTCCAGCAGGCCCTCGTCCTCGATGGTGTCGAGGACGGCGAGCGCGGCGGCGCAGGCGACCGGGTTGCCGCCGAAGGTGGTGCCGTGCTGGCCGGGCCGCAGCAGTTCGGCGGCGCGCCCGAAGGCGACGGTCGCGCCGAGCGGCAGTCCGCCGCCGAGCTGCTTGGCGAGGGTGACGACGTCGGGCAGCACGCCCTCGTGGGCCTGGTACGCGAACCAGTGCCCGGTGCGGCCGACGCCGGTCTGCACCTCGTCGAGGACCAGCAGCGCGCCGGTCGCGGCGGTGATGGCGCGGGCCGCCTTGAGGTAGCCGGCCTGGGGGACCACGACGCCGTTCTCGCCCTGGATCGGCTCGATGACGACCATCGCCGTCTCCTCGGTGACTGCGGCGGCCAGGGCGTGCGCGTCGCCGTAGGGGACGTGGGTGACGTCGCCGGGCAGCGGCTGGAACGGCTCGCGCTTGCCGGGCTGACCGGTGAGCGCGAGGGCGCCCATCGTCCGGCCGTGGAAGCCGCCGTCGGTGGCGACGATGCGGGTGCGTCCGGTGAGCCGGCCGATCTTGAAGGCCGCCTCGTTGGCCTCGGCGCCGGAGTTGCAGAAGAAGACGCGGCCCTCGCGGCCGAAGAGGTGGAGCAGCCGTTCGGCGAGGGCGACGGTGGGCTCGGCCATGAAGAAGTTGGAGATGTGGCCGAGCGAGCCGATCTGCCGGCTCACCGCCTCCACGATCGCCGGGTGGGCGTGGCCGAGGGCGTTGGTGGCGATGCCGCCGACGAGGTCCAGGTACTCGGTGCCCTCGGCGTCCCAGACCCGGGTGCCGGCGCCGCGCACGAGCGGCAGCCGCGGGGTGCCGTAGTTGTTCATGAGGGCGCCCTGCCACCGTGCGGTCAGTTCGTCGTTGCTCATGACTCCCCCTGTTCCTGCTGGTCGGGCGCCGCGTCCGGCTGCTCGTCGGGTACGACCATGGTGCCGATGCCTTCGTCGGTGAAGATCTCCAGCAGGATCGAGTGCTGGACGCGCCCGTCGATGACGCGGGCGGTGGTGACGCCGTTGCGGACGGCGTGCAGACAGCCCTCCATCTTCGGCACCATGCCGGAGGACAGGTCCGGCAGGAGTTTCTCCAGCTCGCTCGCGGTGAGCCGGCTGATCACCTCGTCGGAGTTCGGCCAGTCCTCGTAGAGCCCCTCGACGTCGGTGAGGACCATGAGGGTCTCGGCGTCCAGTGCCGCAGCGAGTGCCGCAGCCGCCGTATCAGCATTGACGTTGTAGACATGGTGGTCGTCCTGGGAACGGGCGATCGAGGAGACGACCGGGATGCGGCCGTCGGCGAGCAGGGCCTCGATGGCGCCCGTGTCGATCTCGGTGATCTCGCCCACCCGGCCGATGTCGACCGGCTCGCCGTCGATCTCGGGGGTGTGCTTGACAGCGGTGATGGTGTGCGCGTCCTCGCCGGTGAGGCCGACGGCGAGCGGGCCGTGCTGGTTGAGCAGCCCCACCAGCTCGCGCTGCACCTGTCCGGCCAGCACCATCCGTACGACGTCCATGGCGTCCTCGGTGGTGACGCGCAGGCCGGCCCTGAACTCGCTGACGATGCCGTGCCGGTCGAGGGCGGCGCTGATCTGCGGGCCGCCGCCGTGCACGACGACGGGCCGAAGGCCCGCGTGGTGCAGGAAGACGACGTCCTGGGCGAAGGCGGCCTTCAGTTCCTCGTTCACCATGGCGTTGCCGCCGAACTTGATGACGACCGTCTTGCCGTGGTGGCGGGTCAGCCAGGGCAGCGCCTCGACGAGGATCTGGGCCTTGGGGAGCGCGGTGTGCTTGCGCGTGCTTCCGTTGCTCATGAGGAGTAGGCGCTGTTCTCGTGGACGTAGTCGGCGGTGAGGTCGTTGGTCCAGATGACGGCGGTCTCGGGCCCGGCGGCGAGGTCGGCGACGATGTGCACCTCGCGGTAGCGCATGTCGACCTTCTCCCGGTCCTCGCCGACGCCGCCGTTCTTGCACACCCAGACGCCGTTGATGGCGACGTTGAGCCGGTCGGGCTCGAAGGCGGCCTTCGTGGTGCCGATCGCGGACAGGACACGGCCCCAGTTGGGGTCCTCGCCGTGGATGGCGCACTTGAGGAGGTTGTTGCGGGCGATGGAGCGGCCCACCTCCACGGCGTCGGCCTCGGTCGCGGCGCCCACCACCTCGACCTTGATGTCCTTGCTGGCGCCCTCGGCGTCCCGGATGAGCTGCTGGCCGAGGTCGTCGCAGACGGCGCGGACGGCGTCCGCGAACGCGTCGAAGTCCGGGCTGATCCCGGAGGCGCCGGAGGCGAGCAGCAGCACGGTGTCGTTGGTGGACATGCAGCCGTCGGAGTCGACGCGGTCGAAGGTGACCCGGGTGGCGGCGCGCAGCGCCCGGTCCAGGGCCTCGGCCTCGAGGTCGGCGTCGGTGGTGAGGACGACGAGCATGGTGGCCAGCCCGGGGGCGAGCATGCCCGCGCCCTTGGCCATGCCGCCGACGGTCCAGCCGTCCTTGGTGACGACGGAGGTCTTGTGGACGGTGTCGGTGGTCTTGATGGCGATGGCGGCCTTCTCACCGCCGTGCTCGGAGAGCTGGGCGGCGGCCGTCTCGATGCCCGGCAGCAGCTTGTCCATCGGGAGCAGGACGCCGATGAGGCCGGTGGAGCAGACGGCGACCTCGACGGCGCCCGTGCCGAGGACCTCGGCGGCCTTCTCGGCGGTGGCGTGGGTGTCCTGGAAGCCCTTGGGGCCGGTGCAGGCGTTGGCGCCCCCGGAGTTGAGGACGACGGCGGACAGCCGGCCGGTCCTGAGGACCTGCTCGGACCACTGCACCGGGGCCGCCTTGACGCGGTTGGAGGTGAAGACGCCCGCGGCGGCGCGGCGCGGCCCGGTGTTGACCACGAGGGCCAGGTCCGGGTTGCCGTTCTCCTTGATCCCGGCGGCGATCCCCGCCGCCTGGAATCCCTTGGCTGCCGTGACGCTCACTGCATCTCCTCGTTCGCTCCGCCGCGGTAGCGGCCGGTGTCGCTGTCGCCCGCGCGGCGCGCCGGTGCGGGCATCGTCGTCGTCTGCGGCCCGGTGGCCGCGCGTGCGTCGCTCACGGAGCGACTCCGATCGTGGAAAGTCCGGTGGTCTCGTCGAGACCGAGGGCGATGTTCATGCTCTGCACGGCGCCGCCCGCGGTGCCCTTGGTCAGGTTGTCGATGGCGCTGATCGCGATGACCCGGTGGGCGGCCGGGTCGTACGCCACCTGGATCTGGACGGCGTTGGAGCCGTACACGGAGGCGGTGGCGGGCCACTGTCCCTCGGGCAGGAGGTGGACGAACGGCTCGTCGGCGTACGCCTTGTGGTAGGCGGCGCGCACCGCTTCGGCGGTGACGCCTTCCCTGGCCTTCGCGCTGCAGGTGGCGAGGATGCCGCGGGGCATCGGGGCGAGGGTGGGCGTGAAGGAGACCGTGACCCGCTCCCCCGCCGCCGCGCTGAGGTTCTGGATCATCTCGGGGGTGTGCCGGTGGCCGCCGCCGACGCCGTACGGGGACATGGAGCCCATGACCTCGGAGCCCAGCAGGTGGGGCTTGGGAGCCTTGCCCGCGCCGGAGGTGCCGGAGGCGGCGACGACCACGGCCTCGTTCTCCACCAGGGATGCGGCGTACGCCGGGACGAGGGCGAGGGAGGCGGCGGTGGGGTAGCAACCGGGCACCGCGATGCGCTTGGACCCCTCCAGCGCAGCGCGGCCGCCCGGAAGTTCGGGCAGGCCGTAGGGCCAGGTGCCGGCGTGCGGGGAGCCGTAGAACGTCTCCCAGTCGGCCGGGTCCGTCAGCCGGAAGTCGGCGCCCATGTCGACGACGAGGACGTCGGGGCCGAGCTGTTCGGCGACAGCCGCGGACTGGCCGTGCGGCAGGGCGAGGAATACCACGTCGTGACCGGCGAGCGCTTCGGGGGTGGTCTCGGTGAGCACCCGGTCGGCCAGGGGCAGCAGATGCGGCTGGAGCGCGCCGAGCCGCTGTCCGGCGTTGGAGTTGCCGGTCAGGGCGCCGATCCGGACCCCGGGGTGCGCCAGCAGCAGCCGCAGCGCTTCTCCGCCCGCGTATCCACTCGCTCCGGCGACCGCCACACGTACAGCCATGAACCCTCCTCCTCGATGGCATGACTATACGTATCGCTGCACGTTTATGCAATCCTGTGCGGCGGGCGCCCTGACCGGCCGGTCACCCGGCGGCGAGCCCTCCCGGCCCGGCTCAGACGGCGTCCACCTTGGGCAGCATGATCATGCGGGACACGACGAAGGTCACCGGGATCGCCGCGGCCGAGGCCAGCAGCGGGGCGAACCGGCTGCCGGCGTGCAGGACGTCCACGATCACGTAGACGCCCGCCGTGGTGATCACGAAATTGGTGGCGTTGGTCAGCGGGAACAGCAGGAATTTCCGCCAGGTCGGCCGGATCCGGTAGGTGAACCGCGCGTTGAGGAAGAAAGAACCGACCATGCTGATCGCGAACGCGAGGACGTGCGCCGCGAGATAGGGCAGACGCGTGAGGAACAACAGGTAGAGCAGGTAGTACGTGAGGGTGTTCACCACACCCACGACGGCGAACGTCAGGATCTGCCGCGCCACCGGGCGGGCGAGCGTCTGGGTCATCAGGGAATGAGGTCCTTCTTCGTGCCGCGCGGCGCACGGCCGTCGGTCGCTTCCACGTTGCTCGCCTTCACCAGGAAGTGCGGGCGCCCCTTGACCTCGTAGTAGATCCGGCCGGTGTACTCCCCGATGACGCCGAGCATCACCATCTGCACCCCGGCGAGCGCGGTGACGGCGGTGATGATCGTGACGTAGCCGGGTGTCTCGACCCCGTTGACGAGAGCGGCGCCCACGATCCACGCAGTGTAGAGCCCGGCGCACAGCAGCAGGCCCATGCCGAGGTGCAGAGCGGCCCGCAGCGGCCGGTTGTTGAACGACAGCAGCCCGTCCAGGCCGTAGTTGAGCAACGACTTCAGGGTCCAGGAGCTGCGGCCGTGCTCGCGTACCGCGTTCTCGTACTCGAAGGTCGTGCTGGGGAAGCCCACCCAGGCGAACAGGCCCTTGGAGAAGCGGTTGTACTCGGTCAGCTCCAGCACCGCGTCCACCACGCGCCGTGACAGCAGCCGGAAGTCGCCGACGCCGTCCTTGAGTTCCACGTCCACGAGCCGGTTGACCAGCCGGTAGTACAGACGGGCGGTGAGGGTGCGGGTGAAGCGGTCGCCGGCCCGGCTGCGCCGGGCGAGCACCTGGTCGTAGCCCTCGCCGCGCAGGTCGACCATGCGCCGGATCAGCTCCGGCGGGTGCTGGAGGTCGGCGTCCATGACGACGACGCTGTCCCCGGCGGCGTGCCGCAGTCCCGCGAGCAGGGCGGACTCCTTGCCGAAGTTCCGGCTGAAGGAGACGTAGCGCACCCGCGGGTCGCGGTCGGCCAGCTGCTCCAGCAGGGGCAGGGTGCGGTCGCGGCTGCCGTCGTCCACGTACACGAACTCCATGTCGTGGCCGAGCGGCAGCAGGTCGTCGGCGACCTTCTGGACCGCCTCGTGGAAGCGTTCGATGACGTCTTCCTCGTTGTAGCAGGGTGCGACGATCGAGATGAGCATGGGTTCTCCCCCAGGGCGCGGTCAGAGCGCGGCGGTGGTGCGCTCGCGCGGTGATGTGGTCGTCGGGAGTGCGCGGCGGCCGGCGGTCCGCCGGCGGCGGACGGCGGCGACGGCGCCGAGCACGGCCAGGGCCAGCAGCGAGACGCCGCCGGCGGCCGCGCCCAGGCGCAGGCCCGGCGGGTGGAAGGTGCAGGTGACGGCGGTGGCGGAGCCGTCGAGGGGGACGGCGATCAGGCCGTAGTACTGCCGGGCGGGCGTGGCGGCGGCGTCGCCCGCGGCGCACCGCCAGCCGGCGATCCGGGGAGCGGCCAGGACGGCGGTTCCCGTGCTGCCGGCCGGGAGCGTCGCCCGCACGGTGCCGTCGGAGACGGTGACCTCGGTGGCGCCGGTGGTCTTGAGCCGCTGGACGGCGGTGCCCAGACGGGCCGTGTCCAGGCAGCCGACCGCCTGGTCCGGGACGGTGCCGGCGCGGCTCGGGGTCAGCTCGATCCGCAGCCGCCCGGAGGCCGGCACGGCGCCGAGCCGCTGCATGGCGGCGATCTTGGCCGCGTCCGCGGTGAACCGCCCGGTCGGACCGTACGGGGCGCCCGGGGCGGCCGTCAGGCGGGCCGTGCCCGAGTAGTGCGGCGCCCACAGGTAGACCTCGCTGCCGGCCGGGCACCGGGCGGTGATCGTCGGCCGGCGTGCGGCGTCCGCCGTGCGGCGAGCGTCGATCACCACGCCGGGCGGGTCGTCGTGACCGGGCCGCGGCGGCTCGCCGGAGGCGGTGCGCACGGTGAGGGCGGGCACGGTGTAGACGCGGGTGCCGAGCAGCAGTTCCTGGTTGCGGTACGGCGACGGTCCGAGCGCCGCGACACCGCGCAGACCCCGCGCCGCCTCGGCGGCCGGTCGTACGGTGACCAGCGGCGGCACGTCCTCGCGGGTCAGGGTCGCCGGGCCGCGGTCGCGCGGATTCCAGCGCTGGTGCTGGTCGGGCGGGGAGTGCACCCGCGCGCCGACGGAGAAGACCGCGTCCGTGACCGCGTTGTCCAGACTCTGCAGATTGCGGCCCCGCGAGGTCCAGCCGTCGCCGAG
The DNA here is from genome assembly GCF_040683715.1 of Streptomyces sp. NPDC093260. NCBI lineage: Bacteria > Bacillati > Actinomycetota > Actinomycetes > Kitasatosporales > Streptomycetaceae > Streptomyces > Streptomyces sp. NPDC093260. The sequence continues at coordinate 165,014 of NZ_JBFBEK010000009.1, read as the reverse complement.
GGCGGTGAGCATCCGGCTGAGGACGTCGGCGGTGAGGCTGCTGTAGTACTGGGCGCCCTGGCCGCCGACCACCATCGGATCGTTGCCCACGGTCTGCTCGCGGCCCGGGTCGGTGCGGTAGCGGGGCCAGCCGTCGGCCTCGGCGACCAGGTCCGCCTGCCGCTGCTGGCGGGTGCCCCAGGGGGCGTAGTCGTCCAGGTGGTTCAGCCGCAGCCGGGTGGCGACGGCGGAGGTGGCGGTGGCCTCGCCGAGCTGCGCGCCGATCAGCAGGACGACGGCGAGGACGGCGAGGAGGGGGCGGGCGGGGGCGCGGGACCCGGGAGCGGTGCGGTCTCCGTGTGCGGGGATGGCGCGGGGGCCGGCGGGCGCCTCCCGGGCGGGGTCCGGGGCGGTGCGGTGGCCGGCGGGGGCTTCCGGCGCGGGGGCCGGGGCGCCCACGGCTTCCGCGGCGCCCGCGGCACGCCCGGTCTCCGTGCGGGCCAGCAGGAGCAGGCCGCCGAGGGCGCACGCCGCGCCGGCCAGCAGGACCGGCCAGGCGAAGGAACGCACCAGGCCGCTGCCGCTCGCCAGGGCCGCGACGAGGGCGAGCAGCGCGGTCGCGGCGCCCAGCGCCCGCCGGTCGGGCACGCCGTAGGACAGCGAATGCCAGGCGGCGATCACCAGCAGCGCGCACAGCACGAACGCCTGGCGGTACGGGCTGCCGTTCGGGGTGGCGAAGGCGTGCCAGGCCAGATGGGTGGGCGTCCACTGCATCGACAGGGTGACCGCGGTCACCAGCAGCGGCCATCCGGCGCGCACCCGGCGGGGGGCCGCCCGGTGGAAGGGCAGCGCGAGGGCGAGCAGCAACGTGGTGGTGCCGACGAAGAGGGCCGGTGAGCCGAAGCCGTAGGTGGTCGGCAGCAGCCGGGCCAGCAGGTCCTCGGCGCCCACCGGTGCGAAGTGCGTGATCCGGCCCGGGTAGGCGTGCTTGGTGCCGAGGTAGATCACCGCGACCAGCGGGGCGGACAGGCCCACGCCGAGGACGACGGTGGCCGCGGCCCGGCCGGCCGTGGTGAGCGCCCGGCGGCGCGGCAGCCCCGACAGCCACATGCGCAGCAGCAGCACCAGGGCGGCGCCGATGGTGGCCATGTAGGCGGTGTAGAAGTTGGCGATCCAGGCGAGCGCGACGACCACCACGCCGAGCAGCCGGCGCCGCCCGGCCAGCGCCCACTCGCCGACCAGGCACAGCAGGGGCAGGGCGACGAGGCCGTCGAGCCACATCGGGTTGTACGAGGCGTCCGCCACGGACCAGCCGCACAGGGCGTAGGCCGCGCCGAGCAGTCCCGCCGCCCACCAGCGTCCCGGGCGCAGTCGCAGCAGCAGCCAGGCCATGGCCGCGCCGGCGCACGCCGTCTTCAGGACGGTGACCGCGTAGACGGCGAGGTCGATCTCGTCGCGCGGGAAGAGCGCCACGAGCAGCGCGAACGGGCTGCCGAGATACGTCCCGAGGTCGGGCAGGAAGCTGGAGCCGTAGCCGGACTGCCAGTTGACGAGCAGTCCGCCGTCGGCCCTGCCGTGCAGCAGGTCCCACAGGTGGGCGTGGAACGGCACGTACTGGTTGCCCAGGTCGTTGACGGCGCGGGTGCGCGGGCCGAAGGGGTAGCTGCCGGCGACGGCATCGGCCGCGCAGAACGCGGTGACGGTGAGCACCGCGGCGAGCAGGGCGGCGGCCTGCCTCGGTTTTTCCCGCAGGGTCGGGCGTTGCATTTCCGGCAGGCTCCCAGGCGTTTTCGGGACACAGTGCGTCTCGGCCGGGGAGGTGGTTCCCCGGGCGCCGTCCATTCGTCGGCCCGGGCGAGAGGTCGGTGTGGCAGGTGTCTTCGTCGCCCGTGGAAAACGCCGCGAACATGGAATGCGACATGGGGAATGTCGAGGAATTCCGTGACGGCCGGGAGAACGGGCCTCATCCCTCGAATGATCCCGTGGTTAAAACTGTCCACAGCCGCCGCGGACCGGTGTCCGGCGGGGCCGCGCGGGGGGCCGGCGAGGCGCTCGGCGGGAGACCTCACGGGCAGTGCTTGACCTGGAGCACGCTCCAGGTCCTACGGTCTTCCCATGACCAGCGGACAGCCCCTCCCAGGGGGCCGGGAAGCCACGTTGACCATCGCCGAGGTCGCCGAGCGCACCGGCCTCTCGCACGACACCCTGCGCTACTACGAGAAGGCCGGGCTGATCGCCCGGGTCGGCCGCACCGGCGGCAACCAGCGGCGCTACGAGGCCGCGGACCTGGCCTGGCTGGAGTTCCTGCTGCGGCTGCGCGAGACCGGCATGTCGATCGCCGACATGCAGCGCTTCGCGCGGCTGCGGGCGGCGGGGGACGCGACGGTCGCCGAGCGGCTGGCGATGCTCCGCGAGCACCGCGCGGAACTGGCGGCTCGCATGCGGGCGTTGCGGCGCAGCGCGGGCGCGCTGGACGACAAGATCCGACACTACGAAGGGCTGCTCGGCGCGATGCCCGGGCAGCCGGGAACGGGAGACACCGCATGAGCGGGAACAGCAGCCGCGAGGAGCGTTTCGCCCACGGCCTGGAGGTCCTGACCCGGGTCGACGGCGAGGCCGGGCAGCGGGTCGTCGACTCGCTCGCCGACGTCAGCCCGGAGCTGGGCCACCAGGTCGTCGCCTGGGCCTTCGGCGAGATCTACGACCGGCCCCAGCTCGCGCCACGCGACCGCCAGTTGGTCACCCTGGGCGCGCTCACCGCGCTCGGCGGCTGCGAGGCGCAGCTCGACGTGCACGTCAACGCGGCGCTGAACGTGGGCCTCACACCGGAGCAGATCACGGAGGCCCTGCTGCACTCGGCGGTCTACTGCGGGATGCCGAGGGCGCTGAACGCGACGTTCGCCGCGAAGAAGGTCTTCGCCGAGCGGGGGCTGCTGCCGGTGGGCGAGGCGCCCGTGCGGGGAGCGTGATCCTCGGGGGCGGGGGGGACTCGTAAGCTCGGGGTGTGGCCGGGGGCCGTGCGGCCTTACAGGCGTGCGGGTGTGCGGCTGGCGAGTGCCCGGCGGTGCGGGAAGGGACGACGATGGACGCGTGGTGGCCCGTGGCCGACGTGCTGGCGTATCTGGCCGGGCGCTGGCGTGTCGAGCGGAGTGTGCGGGATCTGGCCGGGGGCGAGGAGGGCGTCTTCACCGGGACGACCGTCTTCGGTCCGCTCGACGGCGGCGGGCTGCTGCACGAGGAGTCCGGGGAGTTCACCTGGCGGGGCGTGACCCGGCCGGCGACGCGGGCCCTGCGGTTCCTGCCGGGCGACGTGCCGGGCACGGCCGACGTGCGGTTCGCGGACGGGCGGCCCTTCCACGACCTGGATCTGCGCACCGGACGGCATGTGGCCGGGCATCCGTGCGCGGCCGATCTCTACCGCGGCGAGTTCACCGTCCGGGACGCGGACCACTGGCGGACGGTGTGGCGGGTGGGCGGCCCGGCGAAGGACCTGGTGCTGGTCACCGACTACGCCCGGGAGGCCTGAGCCCGCGCCCCCTCGAAGCGCAGGTTCCAGCGTCCCGCGCGGCCGGTGACGGTGGTCGTCGACAGCGGGCGCACATCGAGGTTCCAGTACGTCGCCGGGGGCGCGTTCAGCGCGTGGACGAGGGCGGCGCGGATCACCGAGGGTTCGGCCACGGCGACGACGCTGCCGCCGTCCTCGACGGGCCGGGTGTCCAGCCAGTCGCCGACCCGGCCGATGAAGGACAGCAGCGACTCCCCGCCGTGCGGTGTCCCGCGCGGATCGGCGAGCCAGGCGTCCACGGCCTGCGGCTCCCGCGCCATCGCCTCCCCCAGGGTGAGCCCGCGCCAGCGGCCCATGTCGCAGTCGCGCAAAGCGAGTTGGGCGAGCGGGGCAAAGCCGAGCGCATCGCCGGTGGCGCGGCTGCGCGGGGTCGGCGAGCAGTAGCGCAGATCGGCGGCGGCCAGCGGCAGCAGGTCGGGCACCACCCGGCGCACCTCGTCCCAGCCCGACTGGTCGAGCGGCCGGTCGTCGTCGAAGCGTTCGGCCAGCAGCGGGGAGTTGCGCGCGGCGGCGACGAACGTGACCCGTAGTGCCATGCGGCGATCGTGGGCCGCACGGGGGTGCGGGTCAAGGGGTGGCGCACGGTGTCAGTCGAAAGCGAGCGCCATCCACCGCTCCGGACGGTCCAGCGGCCGGAAGCCGATCTTCTCGTAGACGCCGTGCGCGTCGGCGGTGGCGAGCAGGACCCTGCGCAGTCCGTACGGCCGCAGGTGGTCGCGTACGGCGCCGACGAGCGCCGTGCCGATGCCCTTGCCGCGGACGGCCGGGTCGACGTACACGTCGCACAGCCAGGCGAAGGTCGCCTCGTCGGTGACCACGCGCGCGTACGCCACCTGCGCGCCGGAGGCGGTGTCGTACACCCCGAAGTTCAGCGAGCCGGCGATGGCCCGGTCCTGCTTGTCGCGGGTGCGGCCGAGCGCCCAGTAGGCGTCGGTGGACAGCCAGTGGTGGACGCGCTCGGCGTCGATGCGGGCGGGGTCGGCGGAGATCTCGTAGCCGTGGGCGAGCTGCGGGGTGTCGGTCATGGCAGGAGGGTGGCAAGGTCCGGCGGCGGTGTCGATCCGTTTTCCCGTCCCGGCCCGAGCAGCTCGTCGCAGGCCGCCCGCAGCCGGCGTACGCCCTCGGCGATCTCGGCGGTCCCGGCGACCGCGGCGAAGCTCAGCCGGACGTGGGCGGCGGGGGGTTCGGCGCTGAAGTAGGGACGGCCCGGAGTGAGCGCGACGCCCGCGCGCAGGGCGGCGGTGGCCAGGTCGGACTCGTGCGCGCCGTCGGGCAGGCGCAGCCACAGGTGGTAGCCGCCGGACGGGACGTGCGGCAGGGTGAGCTCCGGCAGCACGTGCCGCAGCGCGGTCGTCATGGTGTTCCGGCGGGCCCTCAACTCGGCCGCCAGGGCGCGCAGATGGCGGGGCCAGGCGGGCGAGCCGACCAGTTCCAGGGCGGCCTCCTGGAGCGGCCTGGGCACGAAGAAACTGTCCACGACCTGGATGGCGCGCAGCCGTTCCAGCGCGGGTCCGCGGGCGGCGAGCGCGCACACCCGGAAACTCGGCGAGGTGGCCTTGGTGAGCGAGCCCACGTGCACGACGACACCGTCCGGGTCTTCGGCGGCCAGCGGGGGCGGCAGCGGTCCCGCGTCCTCATGGGCGAGCCGGCGGACGAAGTCGTCCTCGACGACGAACGCGCCGGCCTCGCGGGCGATCCGCAGCACCTCCGCGCGGCGCGGCGGGGCGAGGACCGCGCCGGTGGGGTTCTGGAACAGCGGCTGGCAGACGAACACCCGGGCGCCGCTGGCGCGGAAGGCGTCGGCGAGCAGTCCGGGCCGTACGCCGTCGGTGTCGACCGGCACCGGTACGGGACGCAGTCCGGAGGCCCGCGCGACGGCCAGCATGCCCGGGTAGGTCGGCGACTCCACGAGCACCGGGGCGCCGGGCGGGGCCAGGGCGCGCAGCGCCGTGGTCAGCGCGGACTGGCCGCCGGCGGCGATCAGCACCTCGGCGGCGGTGACCGTGCCGCCGGGGCCGCCGATGTGCCGGGCGAACCACTCGCGCAGCTCCGGCAGTCCCTCCAGCGGCGGGCGGGCCCAGGCGCCGGGGCGGCGGCCGGCTCGGGAGAGGGCGGCGGCCATGGCCCGCTCGGGCTGGAGGCCGGGGTGCAGATAGCCGCCGTTGAACTCGACCACCCCGGGCGGCGGTGCGGCGAGCGAGACGGTGACCCCGGAGGCGTCCACCGTGCGGGGCACGGGCTCGCCCCCGGCGTCGGCGCTGAGCGCGACGGTCTGCCAGGAGGTGTCGCCGACGGGGGCGGCGGGCGACCGCGGTGCGGCGCGGAAGGCGCCAGCGCCGGGGCGGGTCACCACCAGTCCCTCGGCGGCGAGCTGCGCCAGGGCGCGGGAGACGGTGACCGGACTGACCCGGTACCGCTCGACCAGGGCGCGACTGGACGGCAGCTTTCCGCCGGGTGAGTAGCGGTTCAGCTCCTGCCGCAGTAGTTGGGCGAGTTCACCGACACTGCTACGCTCGTGCATGAGAGCTAAGAGTAGCGCTACCGACCGGACCGCGATAGCGGTGAACACCGGGCCGTCGCCGTCCGACTTCCCGGCCGACCCGGCCACGGCCACCCCGGCTCCGGACGCCACCGCCACGGACACGCCGGCCGCCGCCCCCCTCGGCCCGCAGGAACCCGCGGCCACCGGCGGGGCGCACATCACCGCCCGCCGCACCGCCGAGCCGACGGCGAGCGGCCCCACGGCCGGCGGATCGGAGGCCGGTGACCCGCACGCGGGCGGGACCGGCACGGGGCGCCTGCGCGGCGACCGCGCGGACACCGGTCGTACGGGCGCCGGACGGGCCGTGGCCGGTCGGCGTGGGGCGGGTTCCGTCGTCGCCGGGCCGGGCGTCACGGCCGCCGGCCGGGCGGGCGCGCCCGTCGCCGGGGCCGGGGCGTCACCGGGCGGTGGAGCCGGTGCCCCGCAGCGGGCCCGGGGCGGGCTCGTGCAGGCCGGGCTCGGGGTCGTGGTCTTCTCGCTGACCTTCCCCGCCACCGCCTGGGGGCTGGAGGGGTTCGGGCCCTGGGCGCTGGTGGGGGTGCGCAGTGTGCTCGCCGCCGTGATCGCGGGCGGCTGCCTGCTGGCGCTGCGGGTGGCGCCGCCCGCGCGCCGGCACTGGCCCGGGCTGGCCGTCGTCGCCCTCGGCGTGGTCCTCGGCTTCCCGCTGCTCACCACGCTCGCCCTGGAGACCTCGACCACCGCGCACGCCGCCGTCGTCGTCGGCCTGCTGCCGCTGACCACGGCGCTGCTGTCCGCGCTGCGTGTCGGCGCCCGCCCCTCGCGGACGTTCTGGGCGGCCTCGCTGATCGGCGCGGCGGCCGTGGTCGCCTTCACGGTGCGGCAGAGCGGCGGCGCGCTGACCGCCGCAGACGCCTACCTCTTCGGCGCGCTGCTGGTGTGCACCGCCGGGTACACCGAGGGCGGCCGGCTGGCCCGGGTCATGCCCGGCTGGCAGGTCGTCGGCTGGGCGCTGGTGCTGTGTCTGCCGGTCACCGTGCCGGGAGCGGTCCTGGCCCTGGCGTACGAGCCGGTGCGCCTGGGGGCGCACAGCGTGGCCGGGGTACTGTGGCTGGCGGCCGGCTCGCAGTTCCTCGGCATGGTCGTCTGGTACCGCGGCATGGCGTCCGTCGGCATCCCCAAGGCCAGCCAGTTGCAGCTGGCGCAGCCCCTGCTCACACTGGTGTGGTCGGTGCTGCTGCTCGGCGAGCATCTGACGCCGGCCGCCCCCGTGACGGCCGCCGCCGTGCTCGTCTGCATCGCCGTCACCCAGCGGGCGCGCGGCTGACCGGCGAGCACTCCGGTACCGACCGCACATCCCGGTTCCGCCGCACACCGGTTCGGCCGCGCTCCGCGCCGTAGACTCGAAATCCGAGGACAGCTGCTCTCAGACCTGGTGAGGAGGCCCGCCAATGCGCGCAACCGTGGGCGACAAGCTCGTCCAGCACGGCAGGGTGGTCGGCCAGCACGACCAGATCACCGAAGTCGTCGAGGTCATGGGAACGGAGGGCAACCCGCCCTACCGCGTCCGCTTCCCGGACGGGCACGAGGCCGTCATGTCTCCCGGCCCCGACTGCCAGATCCGGCACCACGAGGAACAACGGCAACAGCGCTGAGGGAGCGGGCCCGGGCGGCGCCGGCCCGGCGGGGCGCGGCGCCGGCCGGGACCTGAACTCTCTGCTCAGCGCGGGGCGTTCGCCGTCTGCCCGTAGTGGGCGGCGACCACCCGCGCCATCGCACCGGCGGGGTCGGCGGCGACCTCCTTGGCTGCGAAGAACACGTGCCCGTGCACCTCCGGGTACTTCTTCGCCAGCGTGAGGTGCCGCGACAGCTCGTCGGGGTCCCGCCAGGCGGAGTCCTTCTCCCCCGCCCGGTACAGCGCCTCCCCCACGTACAGCCGGGTGCGGCTGCCCCGTGCCGTCTCCGCCCACCAGGGCACCAGCTTCGCGTAGTCGGCGGCGGCCGTGCCGATGGACCAGTACAGCTGCGGGACGATGTAGTCGATCCATCCCTCCCGCACCCATGTGCGGGTGTCCGCGTACAGATCGTCGTACGACTGCGCGCCCGCCTTGGTGGCCGAGCCGCGCGCGTCCGTGTCGGCGTTGCGCCACACGCCGAAGGGGCTGATCCCGAACTGGGCGCCGGGCCGGACGCGGGCGACGGCGGCGGCCGTCTCGCGCACCAGCTTGTCGATGTTGTCCCGCCGCCAGGCGGCCCGGCCGGCGAAACCGCCGCCGTACTCGGCGTGGGCGGCCGCGTCGTCGAAGGTCTGGCCGGCCTCCGGGTACGGATAGAAGTAGTCGTCGAAGTGCACGCCGTCCACGGGGTACCTGCGCACCGCGTCCAGCATCGCCTCCTGCACGAAGGCCCGTACCTCGGGCAGGCCCGGGTTGTAGTAGAGCTTGCCGGCGTAGGCCACCACCCAGTCGGGGTGCTTGCGGGCCGGGTGGGAGGCGGCGAGCCGGCTCCGGTCGGCGGTGAGGGCGACCCGGTACGGGTTGAACCAGGCGTGCAGCTTCAGGCCGCGCGCGTGCGCCTCGGCGACGGCGGTGCCCAGCGGGTCCCAGCCGGGGTCCCTGCCCTGCGTCCCGGTGAGGAACTGCGACCACGGCTCGTACGGCGACGGCCACAGCGCGTCGGCGGCGGGCCGCACCTGGAGGAAGACCGTGTTGAGGCGGCGGCGCACCGCGGCGTCGAGGAGGGCGGTCAGCTCGCCGCGCTGACGGGCGACGCTCAGTCCGGTGCGCGAGGGCCAGTCGCGGTTGCTCACGGTCGCCAGCCACATGCCGCGCATCTCGGTCACGGCCCGCTTGCCACGCGGCCCGGCCGCCCCGCCCGGCGGCTGGGGCGCGGCCGGTGCGGTGCTCGCGCCGTGCGTCACCGCCAGCGTCGACAGAGCGGCCACCGTGAACGCCCGCCGGGTCACTCGGCTCATCCAGCACTCCCCGTACGCCCCGGATCCGCACCGTCACGGATCGTGTACCGGGTCAGCATGCACGACCCGGGCGATCGATCATCGTTACGACAGGGGGTAACGTGCACGTTCGGAGCAGGCACCGGACCCATGGCCGCCTGTGCACCCCCGTAGGATCTGCGAAAGGGACGATGTGACCGGCATTTCGGCAGACATTGCACGCGTCGGTGTGGTGGGCTGCGGCCAGATGGGCGCGGGCATCGCCGAGGTGTGCGCCCGGTCCGGCCTGGACGTGAAGGTCGCCGAGACCACCGGCGAGGCGCTGGAGATCGGCCGTACCCGGCTGTTCAACTCCCTGGCCAAGGCCGCCGAGCGCGGCAAGATCAGCGAGGAGGAGCGGGACGCCACCCAGGCGCGCCTGAGCTTCACCACCGATCTCGGCGAGTTCGCCGACCGCGATCTGGTGATCGAGGCCGTGGTGGAGAACGAGCAGGTCAAGACCGAGATCTTCCAGGTCCTCGACCAGGTCGTCACCCGCCCGGACGCGATCCTCGCCTCCAACACCTCCTCGATTCCGCTGGTGAAGCTGGCGGTCGCCACCTCTCGGCCCGACCACGTCATCGGCATCCACTTCTTCAACCCGGCCCCGGTGCAGAAGCTCGTCGAGCTGATCCCGGCGCTGACCACGTCCGAGGGGACGCTGAGCCGGGCGCAGCTGTTCACCGAGAAGGTGCTGGGCAAGCACGCGATCCGTGCGCAGGACCGGTCCGGCTTCGTGGTGAACGCGCTGCTGATCCCGTATCTGCTGTCCGCGATCCGGATGTTCGAGTCGGGGATCGCCAGCCGGGAGGACATCGACAACGGCATGGAGCTGGGGTGTGCGCATCCCATGGGGCCCCTCAAGCTGTCCGACCTGATCGGGCTGGACACCGTCGCCTCCGTCGCGTACTCGATGTACGAGGAGTACAAGGAGCCGCTGTACGCGGCTCCGCCGCTGCTTCAGCGGATGGTGGACGCGGGGCGGCTGGGGCGGAAGTCCGGGTCGGGGTTCTACACCTACGGGTGAGGGCTGCCGCGCCGGGCCGCGTGAAGGTGCTGGGTGCGGGTGAGTGGGCGGCGGGGGTCCGAGGGTTTCGTCCCCGCCGCCCCTTCCCGTCCCTGGGGGCGTCGCCCCCTTATCCCCTTCGGCGCGGTTCCCCGCGCCCCTCGGTAGCGGGTGTGGGGAGAAGCGTCACCCTTCCTGGGTGAGGCGGTGGTGGTGCAGGAGGAGTAAGGCCGCCGCCATGTTCGCGGCCGGGATCTCGCCCCGGGCGATCAGGTCGGGGACGATCTTGAGGGGGACCCATTCACGGCGGTCGGACTCGAAGTCGTCCACGGGATGGCCGATGTACTCGGCGCGGTCGGTCCAGTAGATGTGGTGCCGGGCGTCGGTGAGCCCGTTGGACGGCTCGACGCTCATCAGGTGGTGCAGGGGGCCGGGGCGCCAGCCCGTCTCCTCCTCCAGTTCCCGGGCGGCGGCGCGGGCGACGTCCTCGCCGTCCTCGACGACGCCCGCCGCGAGTTCCCAGCCCCAGCTGTCGGTGATGAAGCGGTGCCGCCACAGCAGCAGCACCTCGTTGGCCTCGTTGACCACGGTGGCCGCGGCGACGGGCCGCAGCCGGATCAGGAAGTGGTCCAGATGCCGGCCGTCCGGCAGCTCCACATCCGCGAGGTTGACGGTGAACCAGCGGTTTGCGTACACAGTTTGTTCGTTCTGTTTCGTCCACTGCACGGTTCTGCCACCTTCCGTCAGGTCAGTGGCAATATCGCAGCGTCACAAGGGAACGCGCAGGGCCCCGTCGATGAGTTCGGCCACCTCCGCCGTGCCCGCGCAGCCGTTGCGCACCAGGTGCTCGCGCACCGCGCGCAGCCGGTCCCGCAGCCGCTGCGACTCCATCCCGCGGGCCTGTTCGGCCATCAGCACGGCCGTGGCCACCGCCTTGTCGGCGTTGCCCCGGCGCAGTTCGATCGTGCTGAGCATGGCCAGGCGGTGCACTCGGCCCCGGTCGTGCGCGGGGGTGTCGACGGCGGCCGTGGCGTGCTCCTCGGCGGCGGCCAGATCGCCGAGGCTGAGCAGCGCCTCCGCCGCCTGGACGTTGACCAGGCCCGGCTGGACGTAGCCGGTCTCGTCGGGCTCGTGGCCGGGCCGGATGCGCTCGGCGGCCTGTTCGGCGCGCCGGATGCAGGCCAGCGCGCCGGTGCCGTCGCCGAGGTGGGCGTAGGCCTTGGCCTGCATCGCGTACAGGTCGGAGGCGAGCGCGGGGGTGATGTCCCGGCCGGCGGCGCGCAGCGCGGCCTCGGCGAACGCGACGGCCTGGCGGTGCTCGCGCATGAACAGCGACTGGTTGACCAGCAGCGCTATGACATAGGCGCCGAGCCCCCGGTCGCCGCTGGCCTTGGCCAGGCGCAGCGCCTGGTGGAAGTAGCGCTGAGCGAGGCCGTGCGCGTCTGAGTCGTAGGCGCAGATACCCGCGATCGCCACCAACGCGCCGGCGGCCCGGTGCAGTCGGCGGCCGGTGGCGTCGGTGTAGCCGCCGCGCAGCAGCGGCGCGGTCTCGGCGTTGAGGAAGCCCACGACCCGGCTGCGGGTCGCCACCCCACCGGCCTTGCGGTACATCTGCTCGTAGTGCGTGCGGGCCGCGCGCAGCATCTCGATGTCCGCCGCGGTGACCCGGTGCCGCCCGCCCCGGGAGACGTCGACGTCCTCGGGCGGGTTCTCCCACTCCCACACCGGCATCACCGCCGGGGTGCCGGTCACCGCGGGCGCCCCGAGGACGTGCGGGCGCTGCTGCTCGTCCGAGCGCCACAGGGCGGTGGCCCGGTCCACGAAGCCGGACAGCGGGGTGGTGTGCGGGGCGGCCGGTTCGCCGGGTACGCCGAGGCCGATGTCGTCCAGGGTGACGGGCCGTCGCAGCCGGGCGGCAAGCACCTCGCAGATCAGGTCGGGCACCTGGCCGCGGGGCCGCTGGCCCTTGAGCCACCGGCCCACGGCGGTGTGCTCGTAGCGCAGCGTCAGACCGCGGGCGCGGCCCGCCCGGTTGACGTGCGCGGCCAGGCCCGCGTGCGAGATCCCCGCCTCGTCCAGGATCGCGTCGAGCAGAGTGTTGGGCTGCATGTGGGCCCCCCGTGGCTCGGTGCGGACAGCGTAGTGCGGGCGGGTTCACACGGGGTGTGAACCGAGTGCGCGCATCCGTACCGTGTGCGCGCTGTCGCGGTCGGTGGGCGGTCGGTTGACTGAGGTGCCTCGTCAAGAGGCCGGCCGGGCCGCCGGCTCCCCCCTCGAACAGTGCGGCGGCCCGCTGCCACGCCGCCCGCCCCGCCGCCTGCCCGACACTCCGTGGCGGGGCGGGCGGCCCCACCGGGCGCGCCGTCAGCGGGAGGTGTCGTCGGACGGCCGGCGGCGCGGGCGGGTCCGGGTCGCCCTCGGCAGGTCGCGGTCGTTGCGGATGACCAGGACCGCCGCGTCGTCGGAGCGGCGGTGGCCGGTGTGCCGCAGCAGGGCGGTGAAGACGGCGCGCAGGACCGCCCGCGAGGACAGCGGCCCGGCGCGGGCCACCTCGGCGAGGACCGAGGGCAGCGCGAAGAAGCGGCCCCGGGCGTCGCGGGCGTCCACCACGCCGTCCGTGTACAGGACCAGGGTGTCGCCCGGCAGATGGCGGCCCAGGTCGGCGGTGGGCAGCTCGTACGGCAGCGGGAACGCGCCGAGCGGCGGCAGCGGGCTCGCGGTGGAGAGCGGCTCGGCGCGCCGGCCGCGCAGCCGATGCGGCCAGGGGTGGCCGCAGTTGAGGGCCTTCAGGCGGCCGTCGTCGGCGATCTCCAGGAGCAGCAGGGTGACGAAGTCCTCGGCGGCCGGGTGGTGCGGTTCGCGGGTGCACTGGTGGCGGGCGAGCGCGCGCTCCAACCGGCGTAAGAGGTCCGGTAGTCGGGGCTCGTCGTGGGCGGCCTCGCGGAAGCTGCCGAGGACGGCGGCGACGGTGCCGAGGGCGGCGAGACCGTGGCCGCGCACATCGCCGATCACCACGCGGACGCCGTGCTCGGTGGCGATCACCTCGTACAGATCGCCGCCGACGGCCGCGCCCCGGTCGGCGGACAGCTGGGCGGCGGCGAGGCCGAGCCCGGCGAGGTGCGGGGGCAGGGGGCGCAGCAGCGCGTCCTGGGCGGCGCCCGCGACGGCGCGGGCCTGGCGCAGCTCGTGCAGGATGGTCCGCCGGGCGTGCAGGACGATGCCGGTGCCCACGGCGAGGAACACGGCGCCCGGCCGCATCCCACGCTGCGTCCCGGCCCTGAGGCGGATCATGACCATGGCTCCCCGAGAAGGCGCTGACAGCGCGGTCCAGCCCTGCGGGGCCGGTCCGATTGTGTCCAGCGCCTACCCGGCGGGGCCCGGATCACAGGTGTTCTCACCCGAATGAGTGAGCATTCCCAGGGGTGCATTTATGCAGGTCATGGGTAAGGGGCGGGTTCCGTGGGCCCGGACCCGCCCCTCGTGCACCACTGTGCGCCCGTCAGCCGCGCAGCACTGCTCCGGTGCGCTCGGCGGCCAGCGCCACCGCGGCGTCCCGGGCGGCGGACGCCTCGTCCACCGTCAGGGTGCGGTCGGGGGCGCGGAAACGCAGCGCGTAGGCCAGCGACTTGCGGCCGTCGCCGAGCTGCTCGGCGTTCTCGTAGACGTCGAACAGGCGGATGGCCTCCAGGAGCTCACCGGCGCCCTCACGCAGCGCGGCCTCGACCTCGGCGGCCGGGACCGGCTTGTCGACGACCAGGGCGACGTCCTGCGTGGCGACCGGGAACGAGGAGATCCGCGGCGCCCGCACGATGCCGTCGCCGGCCTGCTCCAGCAGGTCCAGCTCGATCTCCATGGCGCAGGTGCGCTCCGGCAGGTGCATCGCCTTCACGACCCGCGGATGCAGCTCACCGGCGTGACCGGCGAGGACCTCCTCGCCGTCCACCCGCACGTACAGCGCGGCGCACCGGCCGGGGTGCCACGGGGCGTGCTGGTCGGCACGGACGATCAGCTCCGCACCGGCCTCGCGGGCCACGATCCGCGCCGCCTCGACGGCGTCGGCCCAGTCGGACGGACGGCCCTCGCCCCACCAGCCGGCCTGCTCACGGGCGCCGGCCAGGACGACGGCGACCCGGCGCGGCTGGCGCGGCAGGGCGGCGTCGAGTGCGGCCAGCTGCTCCTGGGTGGGCCTGCGGTCGGCGGGCAGCCGGGCCGGGACCTGCTCATGGCCGGTGGGCCGGAAGACCAGCCCGGTCTCGAACAGCGCCAGGTCGTGGCTGCCCCGCCCGTCGTTGCGGCGCAGCGCGCCGAGCAGGCCCGGCAGCAGCGTCGTGCGCAGGGCGGGCTCCTCGTCGGAGAGCGGGTTGACGAGGGTGACCACGGTGCGGCGCGGGTCGTCGGCGTCCAGGCCGAGCTGGTCGAAGACGGCCTCGCCGAGGAACGGGTAGTTCAGCGCCTCGACGTAGCCCGCGCCGGCCAGCGCGCGGCCGACCCGGCGGTGCAGCCGCTGCCGGTCGGTCAGTCCGTGGCCGGGCAGCGGGCGGGGCAGCGTGGAGGGCAGGTTCTCGTAGCCCTCCAGGCGGATGACCTCTTCGGCCAGGTCGTTCGGGTCGGCCAGGTCGGGACGCCAGGACGGCACGGTGACGATCAGCTCGTCCGTCCCGTAGACGTCGCAGCCGATCTGCTGGAGCCGCCGTACGACGGTCTCCCGGCCGTAGGTGACGCCCGCGACCCGGTCGGGGTGGTCGGCCGGGATGGTGATGGTGCGCGGCGCGGACGGCGCGACGACCTCGGTGACGCCCGCGTCGGCGGTGCCGCCGGCGAGCAGGACCAGCAGGTCGACGGTGCGCTGCGCGGCGGCGGAGGCGGCCTGCGGGTCGACGCCGCGCTCGAAGCGGCGGGCGGCCTCGGAGCCCAGCTTGTGCCGACGGGCGGTGCGCGCGATGGCGACCGGGTCGAAGTGGGCGGCCTCGATGACGACCTCGGTGGTGGTGCCGTCGGTGTCGTCGATCTCGGTGTCGGCGCCGCCCATGACGCCCGCGAGGCCGATGGGGCCGCGCTCGTCGGTGATGACCAGGTCCTCGGTGGACAGCGTGCGGGTGACGCCGTCGAGGGTGGTGAGCTGCTCGCCGCGCTCGGCCCGGCGCACCCCGATGGCGCCCTGGACGCGGGTACGGTCGTAGGCGTGCAGCGGCTGGCCCAGTTCGAGCATCACGTAGTTGGTGACGTCGACGGCGAGCGAGATCGGGCGCATGCCCGCCTTCTGCAGGCGGCGCTGGAGCCAGATCGGGGAGCGCGCCTCGGGGTCCAGGCCCGTGACCGTGCGGGCGGTGAAGCGGTCGCAGCCGAACGGGTCGGAGACCTTCACCGGGTACCCGTAGGCGTTGGGCGCGGGCACGTCCAGCAGCGCTGGGTCGAGCAGCGGGCGGCCGTAGGCGATGGCGGCCTCGCGGGCGACGCCGCGGATCGACAGGCAGTCGCCGCGGTTGGCGGTGACGGCGATGTCGAGGACCTCGTCGACGAGCTGGAGCAGCTCGATGGCGTCGGTGCCGACCTCGTGCTCGGGCGGCAGCACGATGATGCCGTGCGTGCCGTCGTCGCCCATGCCCAGCTCGTCGGCGGAGCAGATCATGCCGTGGGAGGTCTTGCCGTACGTCTTGCGGGCGCTGATCGAGAAGCCGCCGGGCAGGACGGCGCCGGGCAGGACCACGACGACCTTGTCGCCGACGGCGAAGTTGCGGGCGCCGCAGACGATCTCCTGCGGCTCACCGGTGCCGTTGGCCCGGCCCACGTCGACGGTGCAGAACCGGATCGGCTTCTTGAAGCCCTCCAGCTCCTCGATGGTGAGCACCTGGCCGACGACGAGCGGCCCCTTGAGGTCGGCGCCGAGCTGTTCGACCGTCTCGACCTCGAGACCGGCCGAGATGAGCTTGGCCTGGACGTCGCGCCCGGTCTCCGTCGCCGGCAGGTCGACGTACTCCCGCAGCCAAGAAAGCGGGACCCGCATCAGATCTCCATCCCGAACGGCCGGGTGAACCGGACGTCACCCTCGACCATGTCTCGCATGTCTTCGACGTTGTGGCGGAACATCAGCATCCGCTCGATGCCGAACCCGAAGGCGAATCCGCTGTACTTCTCCGGGTCGACGCCGCAGGCGATGAGCACCCGGCGGTTGACCATGCCGCAGCCGCCCAGCTCGATCCAGCCCTCGGACGAGCAGGTGCGGCAGGGGCGGTCGGGGTTGCCGACGGACGCGCCGCGGCAGACGTAGCACACCATGTCCATCTCGGCGGACGGCTCGGTGAACGGGAAGAAGTTCGGCCGCAGCCGGGTCTTCATGCCCTCGCCGAACAGCATCTGCACCATGTGGTCCAGGGTGCCCTTGAGGTCGGCCATGGTCAGGCCCTCGTCGATGGCGAGCAGCTCGACCTGGTGGAAGACCGGGGTGTGGGTGGCGTCCAGCTCGTCCGTGCGGTACACGCGGCCGGGGCAGATCACGTAGATCGGCAGCTCGCGCGTCAGCATGGAGCGCGCCTGCACGGGCGAGGTGTGGGTGCGCAGGACGACACCGGAGTCCGCGCCGTCGGCGCCCCGCACGAAGAACGTGTCGTGCTCGCTGCGCGCCGGGTGGTCCGGGCCGATGTTCAGGGCGTCGAAGTTGAACCACTCCGCCTCGGCCTCGGGGCCCTCCGCCACCTCGTAGCCCATGGCGACGAAGACGTCCTCGATGCGCTCCGAGAGCGTGGTCAGCGGGTGCCGGGCGCCGGGCGGCACCCGGTCGTAGGGCAGCGTGACGTCCACGGCCTCCTCGACCAGGACCCGGGCGTCGCGCTCCGCCTCCAGCTCGCCCTGGCGGGCGGCGAGGGCCTTGTTCACCGCGCCGCGGGCCATGCCGACGCGCTTGCCGACGTCGGCCTTGGCGTGCGGCGGCAGGGCGCCGATCTCGCGGTTGGCGAGGGCCAGCGGAGAGGCCGGGCCGGTGTGGGCGACCTTGGCCTCGTGGAGCGCGTCGAGGGAGTCCGCGGCGGCGAAGGCGGCGAGCGCCTCGTCCCGCATGCGCTCGATCTCTTCCGGTTTCAACGCCTCGACCTCGACAGGGTCGTACGACTTATTCGGTGCCGACATCTCTTCCCGTGCTTCCGATTGTCCCCCAGCTACCGCTGGGAGGTACCCCCATGCTGACGGTCCCGTCACCGACTCGTGGACGAGCCGTCTCCGCCTGGTGGACGACTCGTCTCCGTTCCTGGGACGCAAAGGTGCCAAAGGCCGAGTCTAACGGGGCTGAGCGGAGGGAAAGCGCCCGTGGGTCCTCGGCGGGGGGTCAGAGCAGGTGCGCCGGGGTGCCCACGGGCAGGGTAAATCGGAACCGCGCGCCGCCGCCCGGGGCGCGTCCGACCGTGATGGTGCCGCCGTGCGCTTCGACGATGCCCTTGACGATGTAGAGCCCGAGGCCGGTGCCGCCGCGCTTGCTGCCCCGCCAGAAGCGGGTGAAGACGCGATTCATGGACTCCTCCGGGATGCCGGGACCCTCGTCGCTCACCGTGACCGACGTGGCTGCGCCCGCCGCGTCGTCCCCGTCCCGGGAGGACACCGCGGGTGTCACGTCTATGGTGACGGTTCCCTCGCCGTGGCGCACCGCGTTTTCGATCAGGTTGCTCAGCACCTGGTCGATCTTGTCGGGGTCGGCCCACAGGTCGGGCAGTGGTTGCTCCACCCGGACGAGGAACCGGTCGGCGGGCTGTCCGGCGGCGACGTAGGCCTGGACGTGCCGGCCGACGGCGGCGCCGATGTCCACGAGCTGGCGGCGCACCTCCAGGCGGCCGGAGTCGATGCGGGAGATGTCGAGCAGTTCGGCGATCAGCCGGGTGACGCGGTCGGCGTCGGCGTCGACGGTCTCCAGCATGAGCCGCTTCTGGTCGTCGGTGAACCTGTCCCATTTGGCCAGCAGGGTGGCGGTGAAGCCCTTGACCGAGGTCAGCGGCGAGCGCAGCTCGTGCGCCACGGTGGCGATCAGCTCGGCGTGGCTGCGCTCGGTGCGGCGGCGGGCCTCGGTGTCCCGCAGGCAGACGACGACCCGGCGGACGGGCCCGGCGGGGCGGGTGCGGACGTACTTCGCCGAGACGAGGACCTCCCGGCCGCCGGGCAGCAGCAGGTTGCGTTCGGGCTGGCCGGCGCGGATGGCGAGGCCGCCGTAGGGGTCGGTGAGCTGCCACCAGCGGCGGCCCTCCAGGTCCTCAAGCGGCAGCGCCTCCTCCAGCGGCCGGCCGAGGGCGCGCTCGGCGGGGGTGGCGGTGATGCGCGCGGCGGCGGCGTTGAACCGGACGACCCGGCCGTCCTGGTCGGCCACCACCAGCCCGTCGGGCAGCTCGTCGGGGTCGATGCCGAGGTCGTGGGCGAAGGCGGACCCGGGCTGCCGGGCGGGGCCGTGGCCGCCGGGCCGGGGCACGTGCGGTGGGCGCGCGGCGTCCGTGTCCGGTGCGCCGCCGGTGCCGACACTCATCCCCGTACCCCACCTCTCAGCCGGTGCAGCAGGCCCCCGAGCTGGTCACCCTACTAGCTGTGGGCGACGGACCGGCATCCTCCGAAGGCGCGCTGGGCGCGGGCCGAAGCGTAGAGACATACGGCGGCGGCGGTGGCGAGGTTCAGGCTCTCGGCCTTTCCGTGGATCGGGACGCGCACGACGGCGTCGGCGAGGGCCCGGGTGTCCTCCGGCAGCCCCCAGGCCTCGTTGCCGAACACCCAGGCGGTGGGCCCGCCCATGGTGTTCTTGTCCAGCTCGTCGTCGAGGTCGTGCTCGCCGGCGCCGTCGGCGGCGAGGATGCGTACCCCGGCGTCCTTGAGTCCGGCCACGGCCTGCTCCACGGGGACGCCGACGGCGACGGGCAGGTGGAACAGCGAGCCGACGGAGGCGCGTACGGCCTTGGGGTTGTACAGGTCCACGGAGGCGTCGGTGAGGACGACCGCGTCGGCGCCGGCGGCGTCGGCGCAGCGCAGCACGGTGCCGGCGTTGCCGGGGTCGCGCACGTGGGCGAGGACGGCGACGAGGCGGGGGCGGCCGGCGAGGATGTCCGCGAACGGCGTGTCGAGGAACCGGCAGACGCCGACCAGGCCCTGCGGGGTGACGGTGGTGGAGATGTCGGCGATGACCTCGTCGGCGGCGAGGTGCACGCGGGCGCCGGCGGTGCGGGCCTCGCCGATGATGTCGGCGTAGCGCTCCGCGGCGTCGACGGTGGCGAACAGCTCGACCAGCGTGGCCTGTCCGCCGTGCCGGTGCCCGGCGGCCTCCCGTACGGCCTGCGGCCCCTCCGCGAGGAACAGCCGCTCCTTCCCCCGGAAGTTCCGCCTGGCCAGCCGGCGGGCGGCGCTCACGCGCGAGGACCGGGGGGAGATCAGCTCGGGACTGGCGGAGGACATCCTCTTACTTTCGGAACTCGTGATGGCACCAAGGGGCCGGGGAACTGCGCGCCCGGCCACACCGGACCCGCAGCCGACCAACAGCGCCCCGCCCCGACAACAGGACCCGCAGGCCCTGGAGCCTGCGGGTCCTGACAGTCACCGGCTCAAAGCCGGCGCAGCGTCACGCAGCCTTCGGCGCGTTGACGTCGCTCGGCAGGGCCTTCTGCGCGACCTCGACGAGCGCGGCGAACGCGTTCGCGTCGTTCACGGCCAGCTCGGCCAGGATCTTGCGGTCGACCTCGACGTTCGCGGCCTTCAGACCCTGGATGAAGCGGTTGTACGTGATGCCGTTCGCGCGGGCAGCGGCGTTGATGCGCTGGATCCACAGCTGGCGGAAGTCACCCTTGCGCTTCTTGCGGTCGTTGTAGTTGTAGACCAGCGAGTGGGTGACCTGCTCCTTGGCCTTGCGGTACAGACGCGAGCGCTGACCGCGGTAGCCGGAGGCCTGCTCGAGGATCGCCCGGCGCTTCTTGTGGGCGTTGACTGCCCGCTTGACGCGTGCCACTTGATTAACTCCTTGTAGCGGGGCCGTGGGTGTGCTCACACGGCCCGGAAACGATTGGGTCCCGGTAAAGACGTGGGGCGAGCCGGATCAGCCGATCGGGCGCCCGCGGCGTCACTTGCCGAGAAGCTTCTTGATCTTCTTGGCGTCGCCCGGGGCCATCTCGGCGTTGCCGGTGAGGCGACGCGTCAGACGGGACGACTTGTGCTCGAGCAGGTGGCGCTTGCCGGCGCGCTCACGGAGCACCTTGCCGGAGCCGGTGACCTTGAAGCGCTTGCTGGCACCGCTGTGCGACTTGTTCTTCGGCATAGCGCCGTTCTCTCCTCGTCGGTGGCGCTCCGGTGCCCGGTCGCGAGAACCGGGCACGGTGGAGCGTCGCTCTTGTTTCGGTTACATCCTGGGACAGGCGTCCCGGGGGTCACGCCTCGGCGTGCTCCTCGGCCGGTTCCTCGGCGGGCGCCTCGATGTCCGCGGCGTTCTGCGAGCGGCCGGGGTTGGCCTTCGCGTCGGCCTTGCGGGCCTCCTGCGCCTGGCGGGCCTCGGCCATCGCCTCGGTCTTCTTCTTGTGCGGACCGAGAACCATGATCATGTTGCGGCCGTCCTGCTTCGGGTTCGACTCCACGAAACCGAGGTCCTGGACGTCCTCCGCGAGGCGCTGCAGCAGCCGGTAACCCAGCTCCGGCCGGGACTGCTCGCGACCACGGAACATGATCGTGATCTTGACCTTGTCGCCCTGCTTGAGGAACCGGACGACGTGACCCTTCTTGGTGTCATAGTCGTGCGGGTCGATCTTCGGCCGGAGCTTCATCTCCTTGATGACCGTGTGCGCCTGGTTCTTGCGCGCCTCACGGGCCTTCATGGCCGACTCGTACTTGAACTTCCCGTAGTCCATGAGCTTGCACACGGGCGGACGGGCGTTCGCCGCGACCTCGACCAGGTCCAGGTCGTACTCCTGCGCAAGCTCCAGTGCCTTGGCCAGCGGGACGATGCCCACCTGCTCGCCACTGGGACCGACAAGTCGCACCTCGGGAACGCGAATCCGGTCGTTGATGCGGGGCTCG
Organism: Streptomyces sp. NPDC093260; assembly: GCF_040683715.1. Lineage (NCBI taxonomy): Bacteria > Bacillati > Actinomycetota > Actinomycetes > Kitasatosporales > Streptomycetaceae > Streptomyces > Streptomyces sp. NPDC093260. The sequence goes on along the minus strand of NZ_JBFBEK010000009.1, from coordinate 143,956 downwards.
GCGCTGATGGATCCTCCTCGGTAGCACCACACGGCGGTCTGGCGGACGGCCGCGTACGTCTCTGTTCGACAGACCTAACCGCGCCGAGACACGAAAAATGCCCCGGACGATCACAGGCGGGGCTCCTCGAACTACCGGAGCGACCGCCGTGAGGCCACGGGGCGCGCTGTTCGGACGGACCGCCGTCGCCGGGACGGGGCCGTCTGACCGGTGACCCGCCGCCCGGGGGGCGGTCAGGTGGGAGTTCGAAAGCCTCCACTTGTGGGCCGGCACGTGAGCCGTGAGGCATACGTGTCCGACCGGTCGTTACACAAGGTTAGCAGGATCGGCCGGGCGCGGCCAATCGGGCCGGGCACGCCCGCCGTGCGGCGCGGGTCCGCGCTGCACCTATCGTGTGGGGCATGAGTGAGACCCCCTCTGAGCAGCCCTCCGAGCACGCCGCGGAGAGCCCCGAGAATCCCGGCGTCGCCGACTTCGACGCCATGACCCGTGACATCGCGGAGGTCCCCGCGGTCGAGGTGATCGTGACGGTCGCCGTCAACCTGATGAGCGCCGCCGCCGTGAAGCTCGGTCTGACCGAGGAGGGCGACAGGTACAAGGACCTGGACGAGGCCCGCAAGCTGGTGACCGCGCTCGCCGGTCTGCTGGACGCGAGCGCGACCGAGATCAGCTCCTTCCACGCGGCGCCGCTGCGCGACGGCCTGAAGTCGCTCCAGCTGGCGTTCCGCGAGGCGTCGGTCGTCCCGGACGAGCCGGGCCAGGGCCCGGGCGAGAAGTACACCGGCCCGGTCTACGGCTGACCCGCTCGCCCCGATCGCCGTACGCATGCGGCGTTCACCCCCGTACGTACAAGGGCTCGCCCGGCGGCGTCGCCCCGGCCGGCAGCAGTGCCAGGTCGAGGCCGCGCACCAGGCGGGCCCTCAGCGTGTCGCTGGCGGCCAGCCGGGCGGCGACGGCGCGCGCGGTGTCGGACGGGTCCACGGCGGCGGCCGGGTCGAGCACCAGAGCGAGGGTGCCGTCGGCCCGCCCGGGCCCGAGGTGGGCGCGCAGCACGGCCGCGTCGCCGGCCACCGCCTCCCGTACGGCCGCGACGACCGCCGGGTCGGCGAGCGGGTCGGCCGTCGTACGGCCCTCGGCGAGCGCGCGCAGCGCGGCCCCGGTCAGTTCGAACGGCACCGGCCCCGCCATGTCCAGCACCACCGTGTCCGCCTTCTCGTGCGCGGCGGCCTGGAGGGCCTGGTGCAGGGGTACGGCGACGGGGCGGGCGGCCGGGTCCCAGCGGGCCAGGGAGTCGGTGGAGGTGAACGCGGGCAGCGCGGTGCGGTGGCCGGCCTTCAGCGTCGGCACCGCCATGTCGCTGGTCTTCTCGCGACGCAAGCCGTTCTCGTCCTCCTCCACCTCGCCCAGCACGGCGACGACGGGGACGAGCAGCCGGGCGCCCTCGAGGGCCTGGAGCACCGGGTCCACGGCGGTGCGGTCCTCGGCCCAGGCGGCGAGGGCGGCGCTCAGCCGGGGGTCGGCGGAACCGTCGTCGTCGGAGTAGCCGGGGTCGGGGATGTTCTTGTTCGCCACGTTCCCGAGCCTATCCGGGCCACTCACGGCTCTCTCAGGGTCCCTCGGCCCAGCCACGGGTGCCGCGTCCGCGCCGCCACAGCACCGCGGCGACGGCCAGGAGCACTCCCCCGGCGCAGCCGGCGAGGGAGCCGGCCCAGTCCGCCGTGTCGTGGTCGCTCCCGGCGGTGTCGGGGCCGGGGCCGAAGTACTCGCTGCCGTAGGCGGTCGTGCGCAGGCCCTCGGGGCGCAGCCGGGCAGCCGCGTCGAGGGCGGCGACGGGGTCGATCATGCCGAAGCCGCGGGAGTCGTCCCGGCCGCCCACGGGCGCGTCGCGGGCGGTGTCCTCCAGGAGTTTCTTGATCTGCGCGGGCGTCAGGTCCGGGTGGGCGGCCCTGATCAGGGCGACGGCGCCGGAGACGAAGGCGGAGGCGGCGCTGGTGCCCCAGCCCTCGTAGTACTTGTGGTCGGGGTCGGCGATGACGATGTCGACGCCGGGCGCGCTGACCGTTGCGTACCAGCGGCGGGTGGAGAAGGCGGCCCGGGTGCCGTAGCGGTCGACGGCGGTCGCGGCGATCACACCCGGATAGGCGGCCGGATAGGAGACGTGGTCACCCTTGTCGCCGCCGTTGCCCGCGGAGGCGACGACGACGGTGCCCTTCTTCAGCGCGTACTGCACGGCTTCGTCCTCGGCGGGCTCCGGGTGCGCGGAGTCGGAGTCGTCGCCGAGGGAGAGGTTGATGACGTCGGCGCCGTGGTCGGCGGCCCAGCGGATGCCGTCGGCGAGGGCGCCGCCGCGGGTGGTGCGGGCGCGGGTGCGGGCGGAGTCGCCGTCCTCCAGGATCACCCGGACGGGGAGGATCTTCGCCTCGGGGGCGACGCCCATGACGCCGTCGGCGTCGCCGGGGCCGTGGCCGTGTCCGGCGATGATGCCGGCCATGGCGGTGCCGTGGCGGGCCCAGTCGCGGTCGCCGGGCCGCGCTCCGAAGCCGATCAGGTCCTTGGCGGGCAGGACGTTGCCGTCGAGGTCGGGGTGGTCGGCCTCGACGCCGGTGTCCAGGACGGCGACGGTGACGCCCTTGCCCTTGGTGGTCCGCCAGAGCTGCTGGGTGTGCAGGGCGTCCAGGGCCCACTGCTTGGCGCGGATGCCGTCGGCGTACGCGGCGCCGGCCGGGACCAGGGCGAGGGAGGCGGCGAGGAGGACGCCCAGGGCGGCGGCGCGGCGGGCGGCGGGCCGCCGGGCGGCCGCTTCGGCGGGCGCGGCGCTCGTGGGGGCGGGTCCAAAGGGGCCGGTGCCGGTGGGTGCGGTGCTGGTGGGGGCGGCTGTCACGAGGGCTTCTCCGTGGCCGGGGCGGCGGTCTTGCGGAAGCCTCGTTCGATGCGGTCGGCCAGTCCCTGTGCCTCGTGGCCGAGGCCCGCCTGCGCGGGCGCGGTGGTGGCGCCGGCGCGCATCGCGTCGGCGGCGGGCTCCGGGGCGTCCACGGTGCGGCCGTCGGCCCAGCCGGAGACGGCGTAGACGACCACCGGGGCCTCGGTGAGCACGGAGACGGTCCAGGACGCGCGCTGTCTGTCGCCGAAGTGCTCGGCGACGGTGCCCCTGGCGGCGTACGGGCGGGGCATGAGGTCGGTGCGGCGGGCCAGGCCCTCGCTCTTGAAGCGGGCGGCCAGCGACGTCATGGCGGGGGCGTCGGCCCCGGTGAAGAGCAGGCCGACGGTGGTGACGTAGCTCTGGGTGGCGTCGGTGTAGGTGGCGCGCAGCAGGCGGGCGCAGCCGACGGGGGCCAGGGCCTTGCGCAGCTGCGGGTCGAAGGCGTCCGCGCAGTCGCCGTCCGGGGCGACGGCGACGCGGGTCCAGGTGCGGTCGGCGCCGCCGGGGCCGGCGCCGTCGCCCCGGACGGTGGGCGGGAAGAGCTGGTCGACGGGCACGTTGTGCCACAGGCCCCCGGCGGTGGCGAAGGCGGTGGCCGCGCCGCCGTCTCCGGAGCCACCGGTGAGCCAGCTGCCGGTCACGGCGCCGCCGACGAGCCCGAGCCCGAGGACGACGCAGGCGGCCACCGCGGCGGTGCGCGGCCGTACCCGCCCGCCGAGGGCACGGGCCCGCCCGTGCTCGTCGTACCCCTCGGGCTCGCCGAACGCGAAGTGAGCCCGCGGCGCGTCGAGCACGGCGCCGGGGGCGGCGGCCGCGCTCCAGGACAGGGCGGGGTCGGGCGACGCCACGCAGGCCCGGCCCGGAACGGGCCGGGGCGGAGCGGCGGGTGCGGGCTCGGGCGACCGGTGCGGGGGGATGGGGCGCAGCCGCGTCGTGTCCGGGTCGGTGTCGCCCGGCCGCCCGGTGCCGCCGCGCCCCACGGCAGCCGCGTCAGCCCGCCGGCCTGCCGCCGGGCCGGCGACCGGGCCCCCGGCCGTGACGGCGTCCCGCCCGGCCCGCGTGCCGCCGTACGGGGCACTCAGCCGGCCGGCGGAACCGCCGGTACGGCGCGGGGCCGCCGGCACGTCGGCGGCTTGCGCGGCCGTCGCGTCACCCGGCCACCGGGCCGGTGCGCCCGAGGACCGCGGCGCCTCGGCGGCAGGGTCGTCTGCACGAGGCTGCGCCGCAGGGCGGGTGGGCCGGGCAGACGGCACGTCGGCGGCCCGCGCGGCCGTCGCGGCACCCGGCCACCCGGCCGGTGCGCCGGTAGTCGGGGCCGCCGGTGCGGCGCCCGGTCGCGCCGCCGGGTCACCGGTACGGGGCGACGCGGCCGGGGCGGTGGGCTGGACCGTCCGCCCGGCGGGCGTGCGGGCCTCCGTGGGCGGGCGGGGTGGGGTTGTCGGGGTGGGTGCGGCGTCCTGGACGCGGGGGGCGGGGCGGTTCGTCGGGGCCCGGCCGGAGTCGGGGGCGCCGGGGTGCGTACTCCCGGTGGGCCGCGGGCCGTCGCCGGCGGCTCCGCCGGCGCGAGGCCCGGGGCGCATGCCCCCGCTCGGCCGCGGGCCGCCGCCGGCCGCCCTGGCAGCGGCGGGTCCGGGGGGCGTAGCACCGCTCGGCCTCGGACCGCCTGTGGTCCCGGCGGGCGCGGGTCCAGGGCGCGTACCGCCGGTGGACCGCGGGCCGCTGCCGGCCGTCCCGGCAGCGCGGGGCCCGACGGGCGTGGCACCGCTCGGTCCCGGGCCGCCCTCGGCTGATTCGGGGGCGGTGGGTCGCGGCGGGGCCGCGGGGCGCGGGGGCGGGGTGTCGGGGAAGCGGGCGGAGGCAGGGGGCGGGGGCGGCGGGTCGGAGGGGCGCGGCGGTATGGGAGCGTGGCGCGCGTCCGTGCTCATGCACCCCCCGTTTCCTCGTGCCCGGGCCGCTTCCCGGCGCGCGGCCGTCCTCGTCGCACCGCCCGGCTCCGACGCGTCGTCACCGGGCACGCATACCCGTACGGACGAAGTGCCATCCCGGCTCAACTCCACGGCCGCGACCGGCGCGTCGTTCCGCCGAACGTGCGCGTCACTCTACGGGCTGAATCCGGGTGGGCGGGAACCCGGACGGCGACCCCGGGGCATCTGCCCGGAACGTCCCCCTACCCTGCGGTAATCCTGTCTGGCAGGCTTCGCTCATGACTGCGCGTGCCGCCGACCGGGCCCGGTACGACCGGGCCACCGCCCACCTCGACGCCCCCGTCGCGATCGTCGATCTGGCGGCGTTCGACGCCAACGCCGACGACCTCGTCCGCCGGGCCGGCGGCAAGCCGGTCCGGGTGGCGAGCAAGTCCGTGCGCTGCCGCGCCCTGCTCGAACGGGTCCTGGCCCGGGACGGTTTCGCGGGCATCATGTCGTTCACGCTGGCCGAGTCGCTGTGGCTGGCCCGCTCCGGGTTCGAGGACGTGCTGCTGGCCTACCCCTCCGCCGACCGCGCCGGTTTCGCCGAACTCGCCGCCGATCCGAAACTGGCCGCCGCCGTCACGGTGATGGTGGACGACCCGGCCCAGCTCGATCTGATCGACGCCGCGCGCCAGGGCGGACGCGAGACCGTCCGGGTCTGCCTGGAGCTGGACACCTCGCTGCGGCTGCTCGGCGGCCGGGTGCGCGTCGGCGCGCGCCGCTCCCCGCTGCACTCCCCGGCCGAGATCGCCGAGGTGGCCCGCACGGTGGTCCGGCGACCGGGGTTCGAGCTGGTCGGGATCATGGCGTACGAGGGCCATGTCGCGGGCGTCGGCGACGCGGTGGCCGGGCGGCCGCTGCGCTCGCGGGCGATCCGGCTGATGCAGACGGCCGCCCGGCGGGAGCTGGCCGAGCGGCGGGCGGCCGTGGTGGGGGCGGTCCGCGCGGTGGCGCCGGGCCTGGAGTTCGTCAACGGCGGCGGCACGGGCAGTGTGCAGCACACCGCCGGGGAGGACGCGGTCACCGAGATCGCCGCGGGCTCCGGGCTGTACGTGCCGCGCCTGTTCGACAACTACACGTCGTTCCGGGGCCGTCCGGCGGCGCTGTTCGCGCAGCCCGTGGTGCGCCGGCCGGGCGTCGGCGCCGTCACGGTCCTCGGCGGCGGCTACCCGGCCTCGGGTGCGGCCGGCCCGGACCGGCTGCCGGTGCCGTATCTGCCCGAGGGGCTGCGCTACGACCCGCAGGAGGGCGCCGGCGAGGTGCAGACGCCGCTGCTCGGCTCGCCCGCCGACGATCTGCTGATCGGGGACAAGGTGTGGTTCCGGCACGCCAAGGCGGGCGAGCTGTGCGAGCGGTTCGACACGCTGCACCTGGTCGAGGGCGACCGGGTGACGGCGTCCGTGCCGACGTACCGGGGCGAGGGCCACACGTACCTCTAGTTCCTCCCTCTCGGCAGTCGGCCCCGGCAGCCCTTCAAGCCACCTCCCTGGGGGAGCCGGCTCTTCCCTCGGGAGCGCCCACTCACCCGCCGCCCGACCGCGTCAGCGACAGCAGTTCGCGGGCCGGGCCCGCCGGGCGGTGGCCGGCCGGCCAGACGGCGCGCAGGGCCCGGCGCAGGGCGACGCCCTCGACCGGGACGGTGACCAGGCGGCGCAGGGTCAGCTCGTCGCCCACGGCGAGTTCGCTGAGCACCGCGGGACCCGCCCCGCTCACCGCGGCGGCCTTCACGGCCGTGGTGGAGGACAGTTCGATCAGCGGGCGGGCCAGGCCGCCGAGCGCGGCGTCCAGGACCTGGCGGGTGCCGGAGCCCCTCTCGCGCAGGATGAGCGGCGTGGCGGCCAGTTCCGCCGCGCCCAGGGGCCGCCTGCGGCGGGCCCAGGGGTGGGCGGGGGCGGCGACCACGATCAGGCGGTCGTGGGCGATCACCACGGAGTCCAGGCCGGCCGGCGCCGACACGCCCTCCACGAACCCGAGGTCGGCCTCGCCGGCGAGCAGCCGCTCGGCGACCGTCGCCGAGTTCCCGGCCAGCAGCGACACCGCCGTGTCCGGCCGATGTCCCCTCAGCGCGATCAGCCAGCCGGGCAGCAGGTACTCGGCGATGGTCATGCTGGCGGCGACCCGCAGCCGCGAGTCGCGGCGGTCGCGCAGGGCCTGCGTCCCCGCGTCGAAGGCCTCCGCGGCCTCCACGACCCGCCGGGCCCAGTCCGTCACCAGCGCGCCCGCGTCGGTGAGCCGGGACCCGCGCGGCGAGCGGTCCACCAGGGCCAGGCCGAGCTGCCGTTCCATGGAGCGGATGCGGCTGCTGGCGGCGGGCTGGGTGATGCCGAGTTCGCGGGCCGCCCCGCCGAGGCTGCCCAGCCGGGCGACGGCGAGCAGCAGTTCCAGCGCGCCGAGGTCCGGCACGCGGTGCGCCAGTGCCCCCGGGACCGGCCGTTCCGCGCCTTCCGCGCCGCCGTCCGCGGTCGTCCGTGGTGTCCTCCTCAGCCCTCCCATAAATCCAGCTTATGCCCTGATAGAGACAAAGCCCCTGGTGGAGGATGCTGCCCCGCGACAACCTGGCCCCATGGTCACCGCAGTACGTTCCCCCTCCCTCCGGGCCCCGTCCCGGCCCCGCTTCCCGGCCGTGCGGCATCTGGGCCCCAACTGGTACGGCTCCGTCATGGGCACCGCCGCCGTCGGCTCGGCGGGCGGTGCGCTGCCGGTGCACGTGCCGGGGCTGAGCCCCCTGTGCACGGCCGTCTGGTGCCTCTCGCTCCTCCTGCTGGCGGTGCTGCTGACGGCCCGCGCCCTGCACTGGGTCCACCATCGCGACCAGGCCCGTGCCCATCTGCTGGACCCGGCGGCGGCCCCCTTCCACGGCTGTCTGGCGATGGCGCTGCTGGCGGTGGGCGGCGGCGCCCTGTCGGTGGGCCGGGACTGGATCGGCGCCTCGCCCGCGCTCGCCCTGGACGCCGTGCTGTTCACGGCGGGCACGGCGGTAGGTCTGGTGGCGGCGGTGGCCGTGCCGTACCTGATGGCCGTGCACCACCGGATCGAGCCGCACCAGGCGACGCCGGTGTGGCTGCTGCCGGTGGTGGCGCCGATGGTCTCCGCGGCGCTCGGGCCCGCCCTCGTCGCGCATCTCCCGGCCGGGCAGGCGCGGCAGACGCTGCTGCTGGGGTGCGTGGCGATGTTCGGGCTGAGCCTGCTGGCGACGCTGGCCCTGCTGCCGCTGGTGCTGGGGCGGCTGCTGATCGCCGGGCCGCTGCCGCTCGCGCTCACCCCGACGCTGTTCCTGGTGCTCGGCCCGCTCGGCCAGTCCACCACCGCCGCCGGGGCGTTCGCCGACGCGGCCCCCGGCGCCCTGCCGGCCCCCTACGGCCCCGCCTTCACCGCGTTCGCCGTCCTCTACGGGGTCCCCGTGATGGGCTTCGCGGCGCTCTGGTCCGCCTTCGCCGCGGCGCAGGTGGTGCGGGCCGCGCGGCGGGGCATGGGGTTCGCGATGACGTGGTGGTCCTTCACGTTCCCCGTTGGCACCTGCGTGACGGGCGCCTCGGCGCTGGCCCGGCACACCCACCTCGCCGTGTACCAGGGCCTGGCGGTCCTCCTGTACGCCGTCCTGGTCGTCGCGTGGGCCGCGGCGGCCGTGCACACCGCGCGCGGGCTGGTCAGCGGAGCGCTGCTCGCAGCGCCTCGCCCAGCACCCGCGGAGCCTCGGCCAGCGAGGGCCCGTACCACGTCAGGTGCCGTCCGCTGACCAGTGCGCAGGGCAGGCCGGGGAATGCCTCGGGTCCGTCGTCGGCGGTGAAGCGGTACGGCTCGTCGGGCAGGACCACGAGGTCCGGCGCGGCCGCCCGCAGCTCCTCCACCGGGATGCGGGGGTAGCGCTCCGGGTGGTGGGCGTAGCGGTGCCCGACGCCGAGGCGGGCCAGTACGTCGCCGGCGAAGGTGTCCCGGCCGAGGACCATCCACGGCCGCCGCCAGATCGGCACCACGGCGCTCCTGCGGGGTGCGGGCACCGGCGGCGCGGACCAGGCGGCTTCCGCCTCGTCCAGCCAGCGCGGCGGGCCCGGCGCCCCGCACGCGGCCAGCACCCGCGCCAGTTCGGGGAAGGCCTGGGGCAGGTTGCGCACCCGCGTGACCAGCACCTCGATCCCGGCGGCGCGCAGGGCGTCGAGGTCGGCGGGGCGGTTCTCCTCCTCGTTGGCGACCACCAGATCGGGGGCCAGGGCGGCGATCCGCTCGACCCGCGGGTTCTTGGTGCCGCCGATCCGCACGACGTCGAGGTCCGCCGGGCGGGAGCACCAGTCGGTCGCGCCGACCAGCGCGCCGGGCAGCGTCACGGCGATCGCCTCGGTGAGCGAGGGCACCAGGGAGACGACCCGCATCAGCGCGTCCGGTCCTGCACCGCCTCGATGTGCTCGGCCACCGCGACGACGATCACCCGGGTGTCCGGGACGGTCGCCCGCCAGCGGTGGCGGACCCCGCCGGTGAGGTACATGGTGTCGCCGCGCGCCAGCCGGTAGGCGCGGCCCTCCGCCTCGATCTCCACCGCGCCGTCGGCGACGTACATCAGCTCGTCGTTGCGGTGCTGGAACTCGCGGCCGGCGTCGTGGTCGCCGGTGAACTCGGAGGCGTGCAGCTGGTGGTGGCCGCGCACCAGGGAGCGCACCTTGGGTTCGGGCTCCAGTTCGGCGGCCTCACCGCGCACCACGTCGACGCTGCACGCCGGATCGGCCGCCGCCAGCAGTTCGACGGCGGTGGTGCGCAGCGCGTCGGCGACCTTCTCCAGCGAGCCGCGGCTGGGCCGGGCCCGGTCGTTCTCGACCTGGCTGAGGAAGGGCACCGACAGGCCGCTGCGCTGGGCCACGACGGCGAGGGTGAGGTCCAGCGCGCGCCGTCGCCGCCGTACGGCGGCGCCCACGCGAAGGGGCTGCTCTTTGTTGTCGCCCATCGCTGCGGCTCCCTCCTTCGCTCGTCGGTCCGCTCCGGTGCGGGACCGCTCGCGGGCGCACGTCTCCTGATGACTTCTCTGCACCCTACGCATGTTCGGCAAACCGTTTCACGCGGGCTTCGCATTGCCTTAAGGATGCCGTAGTGGGGACCTCATGGTTCGCGCCAGTGGACAAGGGCTCCGCCGAGGTGCGCCGGGGGTCCGGTGGCGGGGGCGGGGCGGGTGGGCCGGCGGGGCCGGCGGCGTCCTCTGCGGTCCGCACCGCCCGATCGGCGCCGCGGCCGCGGCGCGGCCCGCCGGACGGCCGGAGGCCGGGGTGTGAGGGTCGCTCTCCGTGGTTGGCCGATTCGCGCCGCCGTCCCGCGCACGCCCGAGGGGCGGGCCCGCCCGTCCGGGGAGACCCGCCCCTCGGGCGGTGTGCGGCGGCGCGGTCAGGCGGCGGTCATCCGCTGTTCCACGTCGGGGTGCTGTCCCAGCCAGGCGTCGACCGCCTGGTCCTCGTGGCCCTGGCCCCGCTGGTTGATCTCGCTCTCCAGGCTGCCGAGTTCGGCCTCGCTCATCCGGAAGTTCCTGATCCACTTCGTGAGCTGCGGATACTGCTCGGGGAACTTCAGGCTGGAGATGGTGCGCACGGTGTTGCCGACGCCGAAGAGCTTCTTGCCGTCGGTCAGCTTGGTCAGGTCGTAGCGGCTGTAGGCCCAGTGCGGGGACCACAGCACGACGGCCACGGGCTGCTTCTTGGCGTACGCGCGCTTCAGCTCGGCCAGCATCGCGGGCGTGGAGCCGTCGACGACCTTGTACTCCTTGTCCAGGCCGTAGCCGGGCAGGACCTTGTTCTTGAGCAGGTCCATCTCGCCGGTGCCCGGCTCGATCCCGATGATCTTCCCGCCGAACAGGGAGGACTTGCCCTCGAGGTCCGCCAGGGACTTCACGTCCTTGACGTAGGACGGCACGGCGATCTCCAGGGAGGTCGGCTGGTACCAGGTGCCGAGGTCCTTGAGTCTGTCCTTGCTCTTGTCCCAGTAGTTCTTCTGCGCGTAGGGCAGCCAGGCGTCGAAGTTGAGGTCGATGTCGCCGCCGGCGAGGCCGGTGTAGACGGGGCCGACGTCCATCTGCTTGAGGTTCAGCTTGTAGCCGCGGCGCTCCAGGACGGTCTTCCACAGGTGGGTGACGGCGACGTCCTCGTCCCAGGGGAACCAGGCGACGTTCAGCGCCCGCTTCGCCTCGGCAGGCTTGGCGCCGGAGCCGCCGGGCACCGGGGCGAGCTTGTCGACCAGGCCGGGGTTGGACTTCAGCCAGGTGCGCACGGCGTCCTGCTGCCGGCCCTTGCCCGCCTTGTTGATCTCGGCCTCCAGGCCGGTGAGCTGCTTCTCGCCGAGCCTGAAGTTCTTCAGCCAGGTGCCGACGACCGGATTCTCGGCCGTGAAGCCCTTGCGGGCCAGGGTGTGCACGCCGTCGCCGGCGCCCCAGGCGCCCTTGGGGTCCTTCAGCTTCTTGAGCCGGTAGTCGCTGTACGCCCAGTGCGGGGACCAGAGCGTGACGACGATCGGCTCCTTCTTGCTGTAGGCGCGCTTCAGCTCGGCGAGCATCGCGGGCGTGGAGCTGTCGACGACCTTGTACTCCTTGTCCAGGCCGTACTCCTTGAGGACCTTGCTCTTGAGCAGGCCCATCTCGCCGGCGCTGGACTCGATGCCGGTGATCTTCCCGCCGAACTCGGCCGCCTTGCCCTTGAGGTCGTCGAGGCTGTCGACGTCCTTCATGTACGCCGGGACGCTCAGCTCCAGGGAGGTGGGGCCGTACCAGGAGCCGAGGTCCTCCAGCTGCTTGCCGTACTTCTTCCAGTACTGCGCGTGGGTGGTGGGCAGCCAGGAGTCGGTCTCGAAGTCGACGCTGCCCTGCGCGAGGGAGGTGTAGAGCGGTCCGGCGTCGAACTGCCGGGCCTCCACCTGGTAGCCGCGCTGTTCGAGGATCTCCTTCCACAGGAAGGTGGAGGCGACGCCCTCGTCCCAGGGGATGTAGCCCAGGGTGACCTTCTTGCCCTTGCCGACGTCCGTGCCGCCGGCCGCCGTGGCGCCGCCGGAGCCGGAGCCGAAGACGCCCATGCCGCCGGCCACGAGGGCGAGGACGACCACGCCTATCACGGCGATCTGCGGGCGTGGCCGGTAGGACCAGATCTTCAGGCCGCCGGCGGCGCGGGCCCGCGCGGCGGCGCGCCGGCCGAGCGGGGAGACCTGGGTGCCGAGTGCGCCGGTCATCCGGTCGAGGTAGATCGCGAGGATCACGATGGCGACGCCGGCCTCGGAGCCGAGGCCCACGTTGAGCTGGCCGATGGCCTCGTTGACGTCGCCGCCGAGGCCCCCGGTGCCGACCATGCCGGCGATGGCGGCCATGGACAGACCGAGCATGATCACCTGGTTGACGCCGGCCATCACCGTGGGCAGGGCCAGCGGCAGCTGGACGCGCAGGAGCGTGTCGCGCGGGTTGGTGCCGAACGCCTCGGCGGCCTCGACCAGCTCCTTGTCGACCTGCCGGATGCCCAGCTCGGTCATGCGCACGCCGGGGGCGAGGGCGAAGATCAGGGTGGCGACGATGCCGGCGGAGGCGCCGGTGCCGAAGAACAGGATGGCCGGGATGAGGTAGATCATCGCCGGCAGCGTCTGCATGAAGTCCAGGACCGGGCGCACCACGGCGCCTACCCGGTCCGAGCGCGCCGCCCAGATGCCGACCGGCACCGAGACCACCAGCGCGATCAGGGTGGCGACCAGGACCAGCGACAGGGTCACCATCGCGTCCGACCACAGTTCCATGGAGTCGATGAACGCGAAGCCCACGAAGGTGAGGACACCGGCGAGGGAACCGCGCAGCCACCAGGCGAGCACGGCGAAGATGCCCGCGAGCAGCAGCGGCTCGGGCGCCTGGAGGACGGCGTCGATGCCGTCGTAGGCGCCGGTGAAGACGGTCTTGAAGAAGTCGAAGAGCCAGGCCATGTGGTCGAGCAGCCAGTCGACCGCCGAGTTGACCCAGTCGCCGAGCGGGATCCTAGGCACGGGCCACCGCCTTCTCGCCGCCCTTGGCCCGCGGGGTGTCGCAGGGCTCGGGGGTGTCGGCGCTCTCGTCGCCGAGGAAGCCGATCAGGTGCTGGCGCGGGACGACGCCGACCAGGGCGCGGTGCTCGTCCAGGACGGCGACGGGGTGGGACACGCGAGCGCTGATCGCGCACAGTTCGGTGAACGGGGTGTCCGGGGCGGCCGTCTCGCAGCCGCAGTCGGCCTCGTCGCCGCGTACGTCGCGGTCCATGACGGACTCGGCGGTCAGCACGCGGGAGCGGTCGACGTCCTGGGTGAAGGAGGCGACGTAGTCGTCGGCGGGGCGCAGCAGGATGTCCTCGGCGGTGCCGGTCTGCACGATCCGGCCGTCCCGCATGACGGCGATGCGGTCGCCCAGGCGCATGGCCTCGTTGAGGTCGTGGGTGATGAACACGATGGTCTTCTTCAGGGTCTTCTGGAGCTGCAGCAGCTGGTCCTGCATGTCGCGGCGGATCAGCGGGTCCAGGGCACTGAAGGACTCGTCCATCAGCAGCAGGTCGGCGTCGGTGGCCAGGGCGCGGGCGAGGCCGACGCGCTGCTGCATGCCGCCGGACAGCTCGTCGGGCCACGAGTCCTCCCAGCCGGCCAGGCCGCACAGGGCGAGCGCCTCGTCGGCGCGGCGTCCGCGCTCGGCGCGGGGCACGCCCTGCACTTCCAGTCCGTAGGCGGCGTTCTCGCGGACGCTGCGGTGCGGGAAGAGCGCGAAGTGCTGGAAGACCATGCTGATCTTCCTGGAGCGGACCTCGCGCAGCTCGCGGTCGCTGAGCGCGGTGAGGTCCTGGCCGTCGAAGCGGACCTGGCCCGCGGTGGGTTCCAGCAGTCCGTTCAGCATGCGCAGCAGGGTGGACTTGCCGGAGCCGGACAGGCCCATCACCACGAAGATCTCGCCGGGGGCCACCGTGAAGGAGGCGTCGATCACCGCGGCGGTGGCGCCGTCGGCGCGCAGTTCCTTGCGGTCGGCGCCCTGCCGGAGCTTGTCCACCGCCTTGTCGGGTCGTCTGCCGAACACTTTGTACAGGTGTTCGGCCTCAAGCCTTGATGTCACGCGCACCTCACGTCGTCGGGGACAGGGACGGAGCCGGAAGCGGATAACAGTTGAATAACGCAACTACTTCTGGCTCGGGCGCGCGCCTGCCCAGACCTTCGAAGACCAAACGAAAAAGTGTCCTGCCTCACAAGGCTTCCGGGGGCTGTCGGTGCCGTACGGCATGATCGGGGCGTGACCGGACGACTGATGCTCCTCGACACCGCATCCCTCTACTTCCGTGCCTACTTCGGCGTCCCGGAGTCGGTCCGGGCCCCGGACGGCACCCCGGTGAACGCCGTGCGCGGACTGCTCGACTTCATCGACCGCCTGGTCAAGGACCACCGGCCCGACCGGCTGGTGGCCTGCATGGACGCGGACTGGCGGCCGCACTGGCGGGTGCAGCTGATCCCCTCCTACAAGGCGCACCGCGTCGCCGAGGAGCACCCGGGCGGCCCGGACGAGGAGGAGGTGCCCGACACCCTCTCCCCGCAGGTCCCGGTGATCGAAGCGGTCCTGGACGCGGTCGGCATCGCCCGCGTGGGCGTCGCGGGGTACGAGGCGGACGACGTGATCGGCACGTTCACCGCGCGGGCGGACGGCCCGGTGGACATCGTCACCGGCGACCGGGACCTCTACCAGCTCGTGGACGACGCGCGCGGGGTGCGCGTGCTGTACCCGGTCAAGGGCGTGGGCACCCTCCAGACCACCGACGAGGCGGTGCTGCGGGAGAAGTATGGCGTCGACGGCAAGGGGTACGCGGATCTGGCGCTGCTGCGCGGCGACCCCAGCGACGGACTGCCGGGCGTGCCCGGCGTCGGCGAGAAGACGGCGGCCAAGCTGCTCGCCGAGTTCGGCGACCTGGCCGGCATCCTGGCGGCCGTGGACGACCCGAGGGCCAAGCTGACGCCGGCGCAGCGCAAGCGGCTCGACGCGGCGCGGCCGTACCTCGCGGTGGCGCCGAAGGTGGTCCGTGTGGCGGCCGACGTGCCCCTGCCCGAGGTCGCGACCGCGCTGCCCCGCGCCCCGCGCGACGCGGACGCCCTGCGGGAGCTGGCGGCCCGCTGGGGGCTCGGCGGCTCCCTGCAACGGCTGCTGACCACGCTGGCGGCGTGAGGGCCCGTGGCCGCGCGCGGGAGGCGTTTGCCGGTACAAGGTCAAGAGGCGTTCAAGTACGACGGTGGCGGCGACGGGAAGGTGCTAACTTAGGTAAGCCTAAGCATGGGAGACTGGGAGGCCGTCATGGCAGAACGTCCGGCGCGCAAGCCGCGGAGGGCGCACACCGCGCAGGTCGTCCGTACCGAGCGGCTGACCCCGCACATGCAGCGCGTGGTGCTCGGGGGCGAGGGACTGGCCGGGTTCTCGGCCGACACGTACACCGACCACTACGTGAAGCTGCTGTTCCCGGCCGAGGGCGTGACCTACCCCGAACCCTTCGACATGGAGCGCATCCGCGCGGAGTTCCCCCGCGAGCAGTGGCCGGTCACCCGCACCTACACCGTGCGCGCCTGGGACCCGGAGCTGCGCGAGATGACCCTCGACTTCGTGGTGCACGGCGACGAGGGCCTGGCCGGCCCGTGGGCCACGCTGGCCGGACCGGGCGAGACGGTGCGCTTCATGGGCCCCGGCGGCGCCTACGCCCCCGATCCGGGCGCCGACTGGCATCTGCTCGCCGGCGATGAGAGCGCCCTGCCGGCCATCGCCCGCTCCCTGGAGGCCATGCCCGAGGGCGTCACCGCGCACGCCTTCATCGAGGTCTCCGGCCCCGAGGAGGAGCAGAAGATCGACTCCGACGTGCCGGTGGTCTGGCTGCACCGCGGCGACCGCCCGGTCGGCGAGGCGCTGGTGGAGGCGGTCCGGGCGCTGCGCTGGCCCGAGGGCCGGCTGCAGGCGTTCGTGCACGGCGAGGCCGGGTTCGTGAAGGAACTGCGGCGGCTGCTGCGAGTCGAGCGGGGCGTCCCGCGCGAGGACCTGTCGATCTCCGGCTACTGGCGCCTGGGTCACAACGAGGACGGCTGGCAGGCCTCCAAGCGGGACTGGAACGCCCGCATCGAGGCCGAACAGGAAGGCACGGCCCCGGCCGCGTGAGACATGAGCGAAGGGGTGGCCCCCGCATCGGGCGCCACCCCTTCGACCTGCCCGGCCGTTCGGCCCGCCCCGTCCGCCGCGCGCCCGCCCCGTCCGCCGCGCGCCCGGCCCGTCGGTCGCGCGCCCGTCACCCACCGCCCGTCGCTCGCCTCGGCACTCGGCCGCCCAGCGTCGCCCGGCCACCCGTCCCAGCAGGCCGCCCGCCGGCCACCCGGCACTCGCCCGGATGTCCGGCGCCGGCACGCCACCCCGGCGCGGGCGTGCGTGGCGTGCCGGCGGTTTTCCCCGGCCCGCGCCGGCTCGTAGGCTTCGGCGGATGAGACGCCGTACCCGTGTTCCGCCCGCTCCCCTGCCCCAGCGTCACGGGGTGGACCCGGTGCGGGTGCGGCTGCCGGCCGAGGGACCGTGGGCCACCGTGCGGGAGCATCTGGTGGAGCGGCTTTCGGGGGCGGCGCCCGGCGCGGTCGAGGAGATGTTCGCGGCCGGGCGGATCGTCGCGGCCGACGGGCGGGCGGTGGCGCCCGACGCGCCGTACGAGCCCGGGATGTTCGTCTGGTTCCACCGAGAGCTGCCCACCGAGACGCCGGTGCCGTTCCCGCTGGTGGTGGTCCACCGCGACGAGCACATCGTCGTCGTGGACAAGCCGCACTTCCTCGCCACCACCCCGCGCGGCTCGCACGTCACCGAGACCGCGCTGGCCCGGCTCCGCCGCGAGCTGGGCCTCCCCACCCTCGGCGCGGCGCACCGCCTGGACCGGCTCACCGCCGGACTGGTGCTCTTCACGGTGCGGCCCGAGGAGCGCGGCGCGTACCAGACGCTCTTCCGCGACCGGCGGGTCCGCAAGGAGTACGAGGCCGTCGCCCCGTACGCCCCGGGCCTCGCGCTGCCGCGCACGGTGCGCAGCCGGATCGTGAAGGAGCGCGGGGTGCTGACCGCCGAGGAGGTGCCGGGCGAGCCGAACGCGGTCACGGACGTGGAGCTGGTCGGGCACCGGCCGGGCGGTCCGGCCCGCTACCGGCTCACTCCCCGCACGGGGCAGACCCATCAGCTGCGGGTGCACATGAACGCGCTCGGCGTGCCGATCCTCGGCGACCCCCTCTACCCGGTGGTGACCCCCGACGGCCCGCCCGGCGACTTCAGCCGCCCCCTCCAACTGCTGGCACGCGCACTGGAGTTCACCGACCCGGTCACGGGGGTGGAACACCGCTTCCGCAGCGGGCGGACCCTCCGGGCCTGGTCCGACCCGGAGACCTGGCCGACCGGACGGTGAGCGTTCCTCACCTGCCGGGGTCCGCCGGCCGCGGCCGGGCCCCGGTCTCAGCCGTCACTCGCCCCGCCACCAGCGCAGGAACCGCTGCCAGACGCCCGCCGGGCGGTCCGGCCCGCCGGTCGTGTCCGTCCCGGGGGCGGTCCCCCGTACGGGCGGCGGCTCCTCCAGCAGGGTGCCCGGCGCGGCCGTGGTACGCGGGCGGGGCGCCCCGGCCGGCGTGCCGTGGGCCCCGGCGGGCGACGGGCCGGCGGACGGCGCGGGATCGCGCAGCGTGCTGATGTCCCAGGCGGCGCGCGCCTGCGGGATCGGCATCGGCGTGTGGCTCGGCTGCGACGTCACGTCCTGCTGCGGGCGCGGCGTGAACCGCACCGGCAGTTCCACCAGGTGCTGCGAGGCGATCGACTCCGTCCAGCGCAGTTCCTCCTCGGGGCAGTCGAGCTGGATGTCCGGCAGCCGCATCAGCAGCTTGTCGACGCCGACGTCGGCGATGGCGCGGCCGATGTCCTGGCCGGGGCACTCGTGCGGCCCGCCGCTGAAGGCGAGGTGGGAGCGGTTGCCCTGCATGTCGGCGGAGAGATCGGGCCGCACCCGGGGATCGACGTTGGCGGGGGCGATGCCGAGCAGCAGCCCGTCGCCGCGCCGGATGCGCCGGCCGCCGAGTTCGGTGTCCTCCTTGGCGAAGTAGCCGAGGATGGTGCTGAACGGCGGCTCGTCCCACAGGGACTGCTCGACCGCCTGCGGCACGGTCATCTGGCCGCCGTTGAGCTGGGCGCGGAAGCCCGGGTCGGTGAGCACCCGGCGGATGGTGTTGGCCAGCAGGTTGGCGGTGGCTTCGTAGGAGGCGATGAGCACGACCCGCAGATGGGCGCCGACCTCGTCGTCGGTCAGGCCGGCCGGGTGGGCGATGAGACGGCTGGTGAAGTCGTCCGTCGGCTCGGCCCGGCGGCGCGCGGTGAGCCGGCTCAGACAGTCCATGATGTACGCGTTGCTGGCGATCGCGGTCTCGGTGCCCTTGAGCATGTCCCGGGCGGCCTGCACGATCCGGTCGTCGTACTCCTCGGGCATGCCGAGGACCTGGCACATCACCGCCATCGGCAGATGCTCGGCGAACTGGTCGACGAGGTCGGCGTGGCCCGTCTCGCAGAACCGGTTGACCAGCCGCTGGGTGGCGCGGCCGATGTGGCGGCGCAGACTGCGGTGGTCGATGGTCGCCACGGCGCTGGTGACCGCGCCGCGCAGCCGCTTGTGCTCCTCGCCCTCGGCGTAGGAGCAGACCGGCTGCCAGGCGAAGTGCGGCATGAGGGGGTGGTCGGGTTTGACCCGGCCGTCGGTGAGCGGGGTCCAGATGCGGCTGTCGCGGGTGAACTGCGAGGGCGTGCGCACCATGTGCAGGTTCTCCGCGTGGCCGAGGACCACCCAGATCGGTACGTCGTCGTGGAGCAGCACGGGCGCCACCGGGCCGTGCTCCTCGCGGAGCCGGCGGTACAGCGCGCGCAGGTTCCGCACCTCGTGGAGCCGATGCAGGCCCCCGGGCCCGACGGCGTGCGCGGGGCAGCCCGGGGGCGGTGCGGCGGTGAGGTCGTCCGGACCGGTCAGGGAGTGGGGTTCAGGCGTCACGGCGGTCGCTTTCGGGGCGAAGAAGGGGGAGGGGGCGTGGGGCTCAGCCGGCCGGGCCGGTCAGGGCGAGCGAATGCAGGAAGCGCACCAGGGTGAGCAGGACGTCCCGGCTGGAGGCGCGGCGCCGTACGTCGCACTCGACCATCGGGATGTCCGCCGAGAGGTCGAGCGCCTGGCGCAGTTCGGCGAGGGGGTAACGGGGCGCGTCCGGGAAGGAGTTGATGGCGACGACGAAGGGCACACCGCGCTCCTCCAGCCGGCCCATGACCTCGAAGCTGACCTCCAGGCGGCGGGTGTCGACCAGGACGACCGCGCCGAGCGCTCCTTCGAACAGGCCGTTCCACAGGAACCAGAAGCGCTGCTGACCGGGGGTGCCGAAGAGGTAGAGCACCAGCTGGTCGGTGATGCTGATGCGGCCGAAGTCCATCGCCACGGTGGTGGCCGTCTTGGACTCGGAGCCGTAGTCGTCGTCGATGCCGACGCCGGCCTGGGTCATGGTCTCCTCGGTGGTCAGCGGCCTGATCTCGCTGACCGAGCCGACCATCGTGGTCTTGCCGACCCCGAAGCCGCCGACGATGACGATCTTCGCCGCGGCCTGGGCCGTGTGCGGCAGCTGGTCCTCGGTCCGGGGGCCGGGCAGGGTGTCAGAGCCGTTGAAGTCCATGCATCACCGCTTCGAGGAGGGAACGGTCGGGCACCGCCTGGCGGACGACGGGGGCGCGGGCCTGTACCAGTTCGGCCGTCAGCAGTTCGGTGATCAGGACCGTGATCGCGCTGAACGGCAGGTTGAGGTAGGCCGAGAGTTCGGCCGCGGACAGCGGGGCGGAGCACAGCCTGAGCAGTGCCGCGTGTTCGGGGCTGGCGGACGGGGGCGGTTCGGCGCGGGCCACGATCAGCGTCACCAGGTCGACGGCGGCGCGGGCGCCGTCCTCGCCCGGGCCGGCGACGACGTACAGCCGCTCGGGGTTCTTCTCCCGGCCCCCTTCGGCCGGTTCGGGCGGCGGGGCCGGTTCGGGAGCGGGGGCGGGGGTGCGCCTCTGGCGCCGCGGAGGCGTCATACGGTCTGCCCGTTGCGGCGGGGCGGGCTGGTCAGATGGGCGCCGATGCGGACCACGAGGTCGCGCATGCGGGCGCTCATCATGCCGGGTTCGGTGCGGATGTCGGCGAGTACGGCGAGGTAGGCGTTGGCGCCGGCGGACATCAGGTAGAAGTAGCCGCCGTTGATCTCGATGACGACCAGCTTCATCCGGCCGTCGCTGCCCGGGATCTCGCCCGCCACGGCGGTCGCGAGGCTCTGGAGTCCGGCGCAGGCGGCGGCGACCCGGTCGGCGGCGTCGGGGTCGCCGCCGTAGCGGGCGATGCGCAGGCCGTCGGCCGACAGCACCACGATCATCTCGATGCCGGGTACGCCGTCGTCCAGTTCCTTGAGCATCCAGTCGAAGTTGGCACGCTGCTGGATCACTTGCGGTCCCCCTCGTCGTCGGCCTCGGCGCGGGCCGGCTTCTCGATCAGGTGCATGTAAGCGGTCGGGTTCTGGGTGAACGCGGTCGGGTCGGGGCCCGGGTTGTCCTTCTTCAGACCGTCCCAGAAGGCTTCGACCCACAGGCCGGGTTCGGGTTCGTTCTCGACGGGCGCGGGTTCGGGTTCGGGCCGGGTCCACAGGGACCGGCCCTGCGCCCGTGCCTCCTCCTCGGCTCGGTCGGCGGCGATCTGCTCGGCGATGCGCTGACTGAGCGGGACGGTGACCTTGCTGCGGCGCTGCGGCAGGCCGTTGGCGGTCCACTCGGTGACGACGGGGACGTCGTCCTCCATCGACACCGAGGCGGGGATGCGCGGGCTGGTGGGGCGGCGCTTCTTGGGGGCGCGCTTGGGGCCCTCCAGGGCGTCCGCGCCGGGCAGCGGGATGGAGGTGGCGCCGATGCCGTGGGCGAGGCCGGGCGCGGGGTCGGTGGTCATCATGTCGCTGGGCACCACCAGGACGGCGCGGACGCCGCCGTAGGCGGAGGAGCGCAGCGAGACCTGCATGTTGTACGCGGTGCACAGCCGCCCGACGACCGCGAGGCCGAGGCGGGGCTCCTCGCCGATCTCCTGGAGGTCGATGCCGGCCTTGGCCTCCTCCAGCATCTTCTCGATACGGGCGCGGGACTCCTCGTTGAGGCTGACGCCGCCGTCCTCGATCTCGATGGCGACACCGCTCTGCACCTCGATGGCGGTGACGTGCACCTTGGTGTGCGGCGGGGAGTAGCGGGTGGCGTTGTCGAGGAGTTCGGCGGCGGCGTGGATGACCGGCTCGACGTCGGTTCCCTTGATGTTGACCTTGGCGATGGAGTGCAGTTCGATGCGCCGGTACTCGAGGATCCGGGACATGGCGCCGCGCAGCACGCTGTAGAGGGTGACCGGGTTGGGCCACTGGCGGCCGGGCCGGCCGCCGCCGAGGACGGAGACGGAGTCGGCTAGGCGGCCGATCAGCGCGGTGCCGTGGTCGATGCGCAGCAGGTCGTCGAAGACCTCGGGGCTGCGGCCGTGGTCCTCCTCCATCTCCCGCAGTTCCGAGGCCTGTTGGTGGACGATGGCCTGGACGCGGCGGGCGATGCTGACGAAGGAGCGCTGCGTGGAGTCCCGCATGTTCTCCTCGTGGTCCACGATCCCCAGGATCATGCGGACCACGGCGCGCTGCGCGTCGGGCAGCCGGTGCCACTCGGGGTCGCCGTCGATGAGGTCGCGGAACACCTCCTGGGGGGTGTGTCCGTTGCGCAGGTACTCGACCGTGGCGGGCAGGATCTCGTCGGCGAGGTAGGTGATCTCCTCGTCGTGTCCGGCCAGGCGGCGTTCCAGGTAGGTGGTCCGCTGCTCGTGCTCGGCCTGCTGCCGTCGGATGACGCGGCCGCGGCGGACGGTTTCGGCGGCGGTGGCGAGCACGAGCAGGGTGGCGACGGCGCCGCAGCAGCCGACGGCGATCCGGGCGGGGGCCGTCACCAGGGCGACGGCGGCCCCGGAGGCCGCCGCCATCAGTACGGTCGGCAGCAACAGCACGCGCGCGTAGGGAAGTTCGCGGCCGCCGGGGGGCGGTTGAACACTCACCATGTAAGCCCTCTGAGACGAATCGGCTGGGGTTCGGGGCAGCTTCCGGTGGGGTAGGTCATGGAACAGTCGGAATCTTCGGGGCGCTAGGGATATCAGCGAACAAGCGCACGAATACATCTCAACTCGGTGCGCTGCGGGCGAGCCTAGTTCGACCGGATCATCGCCGTGTCATATTCGGCAAGCACCTGAAACCCGGGACGCCCGAGGAGTACGCTCTGGTGATTTGCACGCGGAGATTCCGTTCGAACGCGGAGGGTGACAGCGTACGGATGTGCGGATCCGGCTCACCGGAGCGGGTGAAGAGACGCAGCGGGGCGTGACCTCACGGCTTCAGCCGTGAGGTCACGCCCCGCTGCCGGTGTCCGGCGGGTGTCACCCCACCGACGAGTAGGCGACCACCCCGCGCAGCAGTCCGTCGACCGCCTTGCGGGCGTTCTTCGCCACGGTCGAGTTCTCCGTGGGCGCCGCCGCCGAGATCTGCCCGAGGACGTCGATGACCTGCTTGCACCAGCGCACGAAGTCGCCGGCCGGCATCTCCGCCTCGCGCAGCACCTCGTCGAGACCCTTGCCGGACGCCCATTCGTAGGCGGCCCAGGCGAAGCCGAGGTCCGGCTCGCGCTGGCCGACGCCCTCGGTCTGGCTGATCCGGAACTCCTCCTCCAGCGCGTCCAGCCGCCCCCAGATGCGCACCATCTCGCCGAGCGCGGCCTTCGCCTTGCCGGAGGGCACCTTGGGCGCCATGGCGTCGTCGCTGACCCGGGCCTCGTAGACCAGCGCCGAGACGCAGGCGGCGAGTTCGGCCGGGCCCAGACCCTCCCAGACGCGCTCGCGCAGGCACTCGCTGGCGAGCAGGTCGAGTTCGCCGTAGAGGCGGGCGAGCCGCTTGCCGTGCTCGGTCACCTCGTCGCCGCGCAGGTAGTCGAGCTCGGTGAGCAGGGCGACGATCCGGTCGAAGGTACGCGCGATGGTGTTCGTACGCCCCTCGATGCGGTGTTCCAGCTGCCTGGTGTCGCGCTGGAGCCGGTGGTAGCGCTCGGCCCAGCGGGCGTGGTCCTCGCGGTCGGAGCAGCCGTGGCACGGGTGGGCGCGCAGGGCGGTGCGCAGCCGGGCGATCTCCCGGTCGTCGGCCGCCTGCGAGCGCCGCTTGCGGGCCCGCTCCGGCGGGATGTGCCCGGCCTTGGTGCGCAGCGCGGAGGCGAGGTCCCGGCGGGACTGCGGCGAGCGCGGGTTGAACGACTTGGGGATGCGCATCCGCTCCAGCGGCTCGACGGGCACCGGGAAGTCGATCGACGCGAGCCGCTTGACCTGCCGCTCGGCGGTCAGGACCAGCGGGCGCGGGCCGTCCTGGTGCTCCAGGCCCCGGTGGCCGTTGGACCGGCCGGCCGGCAGTCCGGGGTCGAGGACGAGGGCCAGGCCCGCGTACTTGCCGGTGGGGACGTGGATGACATCGCCCGGCTTGAGCTTCTCCAGGGCGACGGCGGCCTCGGCGCGGCGCTGCGCCGCGCCCTGGCGGGCCAGCTCGGTCTCCCGGTCCTTCAGCTCCCGGCGCAGCCGCATGTACTCGCCGAAGTCGCCGAGGTGGCAGGTCATCGACTCCTTGTAGCCGACCAGGCCCTCCTCGTTGCGCTGAACCTGCCGGGAGATGCCGACCACCGACTTGTCGGCCTGGAACTGGGCGAAGGAGGTCTCCAGCAGCTCGCGCGAGCGGTGCCGGCCGAACTGCTCGACCAGGTTGACCGCCATGTTGTACGACGGCTTGAAGCTGGAGCGCAGCGGATAGGTGCGGGTGCCGGCCAGCCCCGCCAGGTGGTCGGGGTTCATGCCGCGCTGCCACAGGACCACCGCGTGGCCCTCCACGTCGATGCCGCGGCGGCCGGCCCGGCCGGTGAGCTGCGTGTACTCGCCGGGGGTGATGTCGGCGTGCTGCTCGCCGTTCCACTTGACGAGCTTTTCCAGCACGACCGAGCGGGCCGGCATGTTGATGCCGAGGGCGAGGGTCTCGGTGGCGAAGACCGCCTTGACCAGCCCGCGCACGAACAGCTCCTCGACGACCTCCTTGAAGGTGGGGAGCATGCCCGCGTGGTGGGCGGCGATGCCGCGCTCCAGTCCTTCCAGCCACTCGTAGTAGCCGAGGACGTGCAGGTCCTCGCGCGGGATGGCGGCGGTGCGCTCCTCGACCAGGGCGCGCACCTCGTCGCGCGCCTCCTCGTCGTTGAGCCTCAGGCCCGCGTACAGGCACTGCTGGACGGCGGCCTCGCAGGCGGCGCGGCTGAAGATGAAGGTGATCGCGGGCAGCAGGCCCTCGGCGTCCAGCCGCTCGATGACCTCGGGACGGCTGGGCGTCCAGATGCGGGAGCGCTGGCGGCGCTCGCGCTCGCGGTCCGCCTCGCGCATGGCCCGGCCGCGTCTGCGGTCCTGGTAGGAGGGGCGGCTCGCCTCCATGCGGGCCATCCGGGTGAGGTCGGGGTTGACGGCCTTCTTGTGGCCCTCGCCCTCCTCGAACAGGTCGTACATCCGACGGCCGGCCAGCACGTGCTGGAACAGCGGAACCGGCCGGTGCTCGGAGACGATCACCTGGGTGTCGCCGCGGACGGTGTCCAGCCAGTCGCCGAACTCCTCGGCGTTGGACACGGTCGCCGACAGCGACACCAGCGTCACCGACTCGGGCAGGTGGATGATCACTTCCTCCCAGACCGCGCCGCGGAAGCGGTCGGAGAGGTAGTGCACCTCGTCCATCACCACATAGCCGAGGCCGCGCAGCGTCTGGGAGCCGGCGTACAGCATGTTCCGCAGCACCTCGGTGGTCATCACGACCACGGGGGCGTCGGAGTTGAGGCTGTTGTCGCCGGTGAGCAGGCCGACCTTGCCGCTGCCGTAGCGGCGGCACAGATCGGAGTACTTCTGGTTGGACAGCGCCTTGATGGGCGTCGTGTAGAAGCACTTGCGGCCCTGCTGGAGGGCGAGGTGGACGGCGAACTCGCCCACGATCGTCTTGCCGGAGCCGGTGGGCGCGGCGACCAGCACGCCCTTGCCCTCCTCGAGGGCCTGGCAGGCCTCGATCTGGAAGGGGTCGAGGCCGAAGTCGTACATCTCGCGGAAGCCCGCGAGCGCGGTGGCCTGCTCGGCAGCTCGTCTGCGCGCTGCCGCGTACCGCTCGGCCGGTGAGAGATCCTCTGTCATCGTGCTTTCGAGCGTACCGGGCCGCACTGACAACGGGACGATCAATACCGCGATCACGCCGCCGGGCCCGGACACGCGGAAGGCCGGCCGCTCGTGGTGGCGAGCGGCCGGCCTTCCGCGACCGGCGGGCGGGCGCCCGCCCGCGGGACCTGGCGCAGGCGGTGCGGGCCGCGGGTCAGGTCACGTCGTCGTAGCCGTTGACGCGGTCGCCGCTGCTCTGCTCGGGCAGGGCGCGGGCGGCGCCGACGGACTCGGTCTCGCCGATGTCCTCGGGGGTGAGGTCGAGGTCGGAGGCCTCGTCGTCGGCGGGGCCGGCCGCCTCGCGACGGCGCTTGCGGCGGTCGTTGAGCAGCGAGAAGACGACCGCGCCGAAGTACAGCACCCAGATCGGGCCGGCCAGTGCCAGCATCGACACCGGGTCGGTGCTCGGCGTGGCGACGGCCGCGAAGACGGTGATCCCGATGATCATGCCGCGCCACCAGCCGAGCATGCGCCGGCCGGTCAGGATGCCGGTCAGGTTCAGCATGATCAGCAGCAGCGGCAGCTCGAAGGAGAGGCCGAAGACGATCACCATGCGCGTCACCAGCTGGAGCAGGTCGTCCAGCGGCAGCAGGTTGTTCACGTTGGCGGGCGTGAAGTCGAGCAGCACCTTCGCCGTGGTGGGCAGCACCTTGTAGGCGAAGAACGCGCCGGCGAGGAAGAGGGGGACGCCGGTGCCGACGAACGCGTAGGCGTACTTCTTCTCGTGCTTGTGCAGGCCGGGGGCGATGAAGGCCCACAGCTGGTACAGCCAGACCGGCGAGGCGAAGACGACACCGGCCATCAGGGAGACCTGGAGGGCCATGGTGAAGGGCGCCAGCAGACCGTTGATCGTGATCTGCGCGCACTTGGCCGTGCTGCCGGTGTCGGCGGGGGCCTTGGCGTTCGCCAGCTCCTGGAACGTCCTCCCGCAGCCGACCGAGTGGAGGATCGGCTTGGTCAGGAAGTTGATGATGTCGTAGTAGAAGAAGGCGGCGACGATCGTGACCACGACGATGGCCAGCAACGCCTTCGCGAGCCGGTTGCGGAGCTCACGAAGGTGATCCGTGAGGGGCATCCGCCCCTCGGGATCCTTCTCCTTCTTGCGGGCAGGCTTGAGCAACCCACATCCTCATCTCGTGCGGCAGGCCGGTGACGTCCGGCCGTGCGTCAGCGCTGGGTGGTGTCCGACGGCTCGCTCACCGGGCGCGAGCTCGTCACGTCGCCGGGGGCGGCCTTGATGGTGCGCTGCGCGGGGGGCTGCTCGTCGCCGGCCGGCGGCGGGGCGGAGGCCGTGCGGCTCTCCTCCTTCATCGCCTTGGCCTCGCTCTTGAGGATCCGGGCGGACTTGCCGAGCGAGCGCGCCATGTCCGGAAGCTTCTTCGCGCCGAACAGCAGGACGATGACGACGAGGATGAGAATGATCTCGGGGGCTCCGAGCCTTCCGAACATAAGTCTTTACCTTCTCACCGAGGCGGCTGGGTGGGATGCTGTCCGATCGGCCGGACTGGGGTCCGAGCGGTCGTTCCGGCAGCGATCGTAACGCTCAGGGGTGAACGCGAGGCAATCCCCGGGCGTACTCCCGTCCGCGGTCCGGGCCTCGTTCTCCGGTCCGCCCGAGCAGCGTACCTTTCCCCGCCGACAGCATGACAGGTGTGGAACCGCCCGTGCCGCACGACTCCCCCGGCGCGGTGCACGGCGGTCGCGCGGCGCCGGGGCGGTGCGCGGCACCGGGCGGTGCGGACCGGCCGTCGGGCTCACAGGGAGTCCACTGCCCGGGCGGCGCTCAGTGAGGCCCGCTCCAGTTCCTCGGCGGCCCGGCTGATCCGGTTCGCGGACTCCGAGACCTGCCGGCCGAGCCGGCGCGCCTCCACGAAGACGCGGACGGCGAACACACCGAGTACGGCGAGACCCAGGAACCCCGCGGCTACCGCGAGCATCGGCCAGAACATGACCCCGAGCCTAGACCGTCGAGTGCAGGCGCAGGGTGCGGACCCCGCCGCCGGTGAGCAGCTCGACGATCCGCTCGCCGGCCGGCTTGCGCACCGCGGCCCCGCAGTCGGGGCAGGTGAAGGAGTAGAAGGTGGTGCGGCTGCTGGCGCCGATGGCCAGCAGCAGCGCACTCGCGCCCAGCTCGAAGCGGCCCCGGCAGTCGGGGCAGCCGGCGCGGAACACCACGGGGGCCACGCTCCGCATCCCGGCGAACGCGGCCGCCACCGACATCCCGGTCGCCCCGGTCGTCGCCGTCTCGCTCACAGTCCCTGCTCCTGCCTGTCGTACCGCCCGTCCGGCACCGCCCGGCCGCCCGCGGCGGGTCCGGCGGGTTCCCTCCCGGCAACGCCGGCGGTGTCCTCCGCGTCGACTCCGTCGTACGCGGCCAGCGCCTCGTGGGCCGCCCTCCGGGCGCTGTCGGCCAGCTCGCGCGGCGCGACGATCCGGCCGTCGCGGCCCAGGCGCAGCGCCAGTCGTCTGAGCGAGGCCGGGTCGGGGGTGCGCAGGGTGATGCGCAGCCCGCCGTCGGGAAGCTCATCGGCGCTGTCGTGCGGGTAGTACTCGGCGACCCAGCGGCCGCCGGGGCCGACCTCCACGACGACCTCCGGGTCCTCGGCGGCCGGCTGCACCAGCGCCTCGGACAGGTCGCGCAGCTCCACCTCGGGCGGCGCGGACGGCTCGTCGAGGATCTTGATCTCGGCGACCCGGTCCAGCCGGAAGGTGCGGCGCGCCTCGGAGCGGCGGCACCAGGCCTCCACATAGGTGTGCCCGACGCTGACCAGGCGGATGGGGTCGATCTCGCGTTCGGTGACCTCGTCGCGGGCGGGCGAGTAGTAGCGGATCCACAGCCTGCGGCGCTCGGAGATCGCCCGGTCCACGTCGGCGAAGACACCGCCCTCGGACTCGAAGGTCACCGACAGCCGGGAGCTGGCGCCCGCCGCCTCGCCGGCCGCGGTCTCCACCTTGGCGGTGGCCCGCAGCAGCGCCTGCCGGTCGCTCTCGCGCAGCCCCGGCAGGGTGGCCACCGCGCGGGCGGCCACCAGCAGGGCGGTGGCCTCGTCGGCGGCCAGCCGCAGCGGTTCGGCGGCGTCCGCGCCGAGCGCCGCCGGGTTGTGCCACCAGATGCGCTCGCCGTCGGTGTCGATGTCCAGCAGGTCGCCGCCGCGGAAGCTGGTGCCGCACATGGGCAGCACGTCGAGGTCGGAGACCAGCTCGTCCTCGGTGATGCCGAAGGCGCGCGCCACGTCCTCGACGCGGGCGCCGGGGCGCTCCCGGAGATAGGTCACCAGGGAGAGCATCCGCCGGGTCTGGTCGATGGCGTTCGCGGGCCTGACCGGTTTGCCTGCCACTGTGTTGCTCGCTCCCCCTCAGCCCTTGGCCACGGCACGCAGCCGGTCCACCACGTCGGCCCGCAGTTCCGCGGGTTCCAGGACCACCACGTCCGGCCCGAACTCCACCAGCCAGGCGTCCAGCCCATGTCCGTACGGGATCTCCAACTCGTCCCAGCCGTCGCCCAGTTCCCGTACGGCGGTGGCCTTGGCCCGCAGCGGGTAGCCGGCGCCGGAGCGCAGCCTGATGCGGGCGGTGCGGTCGGCGATCTCGCCGGCCCAGCTCGCCACGGTCTCGCGGACGGTGACGACGTCGGGCACCGGCGCGGTGAAGGCGGCGCCGCGCGAGCGGACCTTGCCGGTGATCCGGGACAGCCGGAACACCCGCTCGGCGCCGCGGTCGCGGTCGAAGCCGGCCAGGTACCAGTGGCCGCGCCAGCACTCCAGCGCCCACGGCTCGACGTGCCGGGTCTCGGGGCGGGCGGCGTTCGCCTTGCGGTAGTCGAAGGCGACCGGGCGGCGGTCGCGGCAGGCCAGCATCAGCGGCTCGAAGGCGGCCTCGTGCACCGGGATGCGCGGCTCCAGGGCGCCGTGCGCCTCGAACGGGTCGACGTCCTCCAGCAGGCCGGCCGCGCGCAGCTTCTGCAGGGCGCCGCTGGCCGCGCCGGCCAGCCGGGCCTGCTGCCAGACCTTGGCGGCCAGGCCCAGGGCGGCGGCCTCCTCGGCGTCCAGGGTGATGGGCGGCAGCCGGTTGCTGTCCCGACGGGCCAGGTAGCCGATCTCGCCGTCCAGGCTCTCGACGGTCTCGATGACGAGGCCCAGCTCGCGCAGGTCGTCCTTGTCACGCTCGAACATGCGGTTGAAGGAGTCGTCGCTGCCGCCCGCTCCCCTGCCCGGTCCGGAGGCCTCGACGTAGGCCTCGATGGAGTCGCGCAGCTCGCGCTTGCTGAGCGGCCGGCGCGTCCCGAGCAGGCACAGTGCCAGGTTCATCAGCCGCTCCGCCTTGGCAATGGCCATCGATGCCTTTCGCCTTCCTCATGGTCCTTACGACCGTTGACCGTACCGCCCCGCACCGCACCGGCAAAAGCCGAGGGCCCACGCCGGACAGGCGTGGGCCCCAGGTGATCGGATCCGGTCCGACTCCGCTCGGGGATCAGACCCCGAGCAGGTCCACCACGAAGATCAGGGTCTCACCGGGCTTGATCGCCGGGGTGGGGCTCTGGTCGCCGTAGGCGAGGTGCGCGGGGATGGTCAGCTGGCGGCGGCCGCCGACCTTCATGCCCTGCACGCCCCGGTCCCAGCCCTGGATGACACGGCCGGCGCCCAGCGGGAAGCGGAACGGAGTGCCCCGGTTCCAGCTGGCGTCGAACTCCTCGCCGGTGCTGAAGGCGACGCCCACGTAGTGGACGGTGACGGTCTGCCCGGCCTGCGCCTCGGGACCGTCGCCCTCCCAGATGTCCTTGATCTCGAGGTCCGCCGGGGGCTGGCCGCCCGGGAAGTCGATCTCGGGCTTGTCGATGCTCACGTCTTAACGCTCCTGCTTGTGTACGACACGTGACGCGGACAGTCTTTCATCCCCCGGCCCGCCGCGGCCGCGCCGGAGGCCGCGCAGCGTGGCGCGCTACATCGCCGCCAGAATGTCCACCGAGAACACCAGCGTGGAGTCCTTCTTGATGCCGCTGTTGGGCGGCGGGTTGTCGCCGTAGCCGTCGGCCGGCGGGATCACGATCAGCACCCGGCTGCCGACCTTCTTGCCGGTCAGGCCCTGCGCCCACCCCTTGACGACCTGCTGGAGGGAGAAGGACGTCAGCGACTTGCGGCTGTACGTCGAGTCGAACTCCTTGCCGCCGTCCCACAGCACGCCCTTGTACTGGACCAGCACGGTGCTGTCCGCCTTGACCACGGGGCCGTCGCCCTCGATCACGTACTCGGCGACCAGCTTCTTCGGCGCGGCGGTCTTGGGAATCGTGATCTCGGGGGCGCTGCCGTCGGTGGCGGTGCCCACGGTCGGCAGGTTCGCGTCCGTCTTCTGCACGACCTTGCCCTTGGCCGAGCTCTTGGCGTTGAAGGCGTTCTGCACGTCCACGACGAAGACCAGGGTGTCGGTGCCCTTGATACCCGCCTGCGCGTTGCCCTGCGGGCCGTAGCCCCAGGTGGGCGGCACCGCGAACTGGACCCGGCTGCCAACCTTCTTGCCG
This sequence comes from Streptomyces sp. NPDC093260, assembly GCF_040683715.1. Taxonomy (NCBI): domain Bacteria; kingdom Bacillati; phylum Actinomycetota; class Actinomycetes; order Kitasatosporales; family Streptomycetaceae; genus Streptomyces; species Streptomyces sp. NPDC093260. The sequence goes on along the minus strand of NZ_JBFBEK010000009.1, from coordinate 113,251 downwards.
GTCAGCGCATAGCGCCAGCCGTCGATGACGGTGCCCTGGGAGAGCTGGATGAGCAGCGGCGCCTTGCGGTCGTAGGAGTTGTCGAAGACCTTGGCGGTGTCCCAGATCTGGCCGAGGTAGTGCGCCTGGACGTAGTCGTTCTCCGCCAGGGTGCGGCCGCCGCCGGCGATCACCGTCCTGACGGCCAGGTCCTTGGAGGGCTGGCCGGTCCCCTTGGCGACGGTCGGCTTCTCGCCGAACTTCGTGCCCGCGGTGATGGCCGGCAGCGGCCCGGAGACGATCTTCGGCGCCGGCGGGGCGGAGGTGGCCGCGGCCGACGGCGACGACGAGGGGGCCGGGGAAGCGCTGTCGCTGGTCTTGCCCGAGTCGGACTTGTCGCTGCCGCAGGCGGCCAGCGTGACCAGTCCCGCGGGTACGGAAATCAGTAGAGAGCGTCGGCGCACGGTGGGGGCCTCGTAATCGGTCGGTCCTGTGGATGGCGTGCGCGCTACCTTACTGACGATCAGCCCCCGATACCGGCTGCGGCCCGCACCGGTTTCGGCCGTCGGACCGCGACAAGCGTCCGCTTGCGCCGGCCGCGCGGCCGGCGCAAGCGGACGCCGAAGCGGGGGCACGCAGTCGAATCCCCGAAGCGCGAACCTCCCTCGCGAAGCCCGAAACCACCGCGGTCACAGGGCATGCGAAGGCGCCGTACGCGAAACGTACGGCGCCTGTGCGGCGTTCCCGCATTTCCGCGGAATCCCGCTCTCACCGCATATCGCTCGCCTTCCGGTCACATTCCGGCGATGAGCTTCTCCACCCGGTCGTCCACCGAACGGAACGGGTCCTTGCACAACACGGTCCGCTGCGCCTGGTCGTTCAGCTTCAGGTGCACCCAGTCGACGGTGAAGTCACGGCGCTGTTCCTGCGCCCGCCGGATGAAGTCGCCGCGCAGCCGCGCCCGAGTGGTCTGCGGGGGAACCGACTTGCCCTCGAAGATCTTCAAGTCGTTGCAGATCCGGGTGGCCTGACCCTTCTTCTCCAGCAGGTAGTACAGGCCACGGCGACGGTGGATGTCGTGGTACGCGAGGTCTATCTGGGCGACCCGCGGATGGGACATGGTCATGTTGTGCTTGGCCCGGTACCGCTCGATGAGCTTGTACTTCATCACCCAGTCGATCTCGGTGCCGATCCGGTCGAGGTCCTCCGCCTCGATCGCGTCCAGCGTGCGGCCCCACAGCTCCAGCACCCGCTCCACCGTGCCGGTGCGGATGCCGCGGCGCTCGCAGAAGTCCACGGCCTTCTCGTAGTACTCGCGCTGCACCTCCAGCGCGGAGGCCTCCCGGCCGCTGGCCAGGCGCACCTTGCGGCGGCCCGTGATGTCGTGGCTGACCTCGCGGATCGCCCGGATCGGGTTCTCCAGGGTGAGGTCGCGCATCACGGTGCCCGCCTCGATCATGCGCAGCACCAGATCGGTGGCGCCGACCTTCAGCAGCATCGTCGTCTCGGACATGTTCGAGTCGCCGACGATGACGTGCAGCCGGCGGTAGCGCTCGGCGTCGGCGTGCGGCTCGTCGCGGGTGTTGATGATCGGCCGCGACCGGGTCGTCGCCGAGGAGACGCCCTCCCAGATGTGCTCCGCCCGCTGGCTCACGCAGTACACGGCCCCGCGCGGCGTCTGCAGGACCTTGCCCGCGCCGCACAGCAGCTGCCGGGTGACCAGGAACGGGATGAGGATGTCCGCGAGCCGGGAGAACTCCCCGTGCCGGGCCACCAGATAGTTCTCGTGGCAGCCGTAGGAGTTGCCCGCCGAGTCGGTGTTGTTCTTGAAGAGGTAGACGTCGCCCGCGATTCCCTCCTCGTGCAGGCGTCGTTCCGCGTCTACCAGGAGTCCCTCGAGAATGCGCTCGCCGGCCTTGTCGTGGGTGACCAGTTCGATCACATTGTCACATTCGGGTGTGGCGTATTCCGGATGTGACCCCACGTCGAGATAGAGCCGGGCGCCGTTTCGCAGAAACACGTTGCTGCTGCGGCCCCATGACACGACACGGCGGAAGAGGTACCGCGCCACCTCGTCAGGCGACAGGCGGCGCTGTCCCCTGAACGTGCACGTGACGCCGTACTCGTTCTCCAGCCCGAAAATGCGGCGGTCCATGACTGAACATTACGCCCGATCCCCCGAGCTGAAACGGGGTTCGGCAGCACGATTTGGATCATTTTCCGATGAAGCCGCAACGACCGCCCCTCCGGCGGGAGCTGCGAGCACCCGCCCGGTGGCCAGCAGCACCAGCAACGACAGGCCCCCGGCGGCCCCCGGCACCGCGAACCCCCACAGCGCCCCGCCGGCCTGGACCACCGGCCCAGCCACCCCCGTCCCCACCGACGCGCCCACCGTGAACGTGGTCACCAGCCAGGAGAACGCCTCGGTCACCGTCCCGGCCGGCGCGTGCCGGTCCACGATGACGAACGCGCAGGCGATGCACGGCGCCAGGAACACCCCCGCGAGCGCCGTGAGCGCCACCATCGCCACCGCGCCCGGCAGCAGCAGGAGCGGCAGGTAACACGCCGCCAGAAGCGCCACCAGCACCCGTAGTCGCCGCTCGGGCACGCCCGCCCACTGCCGTGCCCCGTAGACGGTGCCGCCGGCCAGCGCGCCCAGGCCCAGCGCCGCCATCAGCCAGCCGTACACCGCGTCGCCGCCGTGGTCGTCCGCGTACGGGACCGACGCCACCGTGATGGAGCCGAGCGCCACGCCGACGAAGAGGAACGCCGCGAGCAGGGCCAGCAGGCCGGGCGAGCGCAGCGCGCCGAGCCAGTGAGCCTCCCGCGGCGCCGAGCGCCACGCCCGCGAGGGCGGGGAGAGGACCACGGACAGCGCCCCCAGCACCCCGAGCGCGTTCAGCACGATCAGCGCCGCCCGGGCGGACCACAGGGACACGCACAGGGTGACCAGCAGGGGTCCCACGGTGAACATGACCTCCTGCGCCACCGCGTCCATGGCGTACGCGGTGTGCACCTGCCCCTCCCGGCGCAGCACGGACGGCCACAGGGCGCGCAGACCGCCCTCCAGGGGCGGCGTGAACAGCCCGGCCGCCGCGACGGCCGGGTAGGCGAGTGCGCGCGGCTCGGCGCCGGTCAGGGCGAAGGCGGTCATCGCCAGGGCCGCCGCGAGCGCCGCGGGCAGCTGCACCCGGGGCTGTCCGTACAGGTCCACCAGCCGGCCGAGCACGGGCTGCCCGATCGCGTTGGCCACGCCGTAGACGGCGGCCAGCGCCCCGGCCAGGCTGTAGCTGCCGCCCCCCGCGCGCACGAACAGCACGATCGCGATGGCCGCCGTGGCGTTGGGCAGCCGGCCCACCAGCGTGCCGGTCAGCAGCCGAGCGGCGTGCCGCGTCCTGAGGATCTCCAGGTATCCCGCGAGTCCCGCGGCCATCGCGCGCCTCCATGGTCAAGTTTTACGTATAACGTCTGTCGCCATACGTACCATGTGCGCTGGTCGCAGTCCAGACGAGCCGACGGTACCGGCGGGCGACCGGACCGGCCGGCGGCCGACGAGGACAGCGCGCCCCGACGACGACCGGACGACGACCGAACGACAAGGAGCGGCCCCACGGTGGCACGAGGAAGCACGCGCCCCACCAGCCGTGACGTGGCCCAGGCAGCCGGGGTCTCCCAGGCAGCCGTCTCCCTGGTGCTCGGCGACAAATGGCGCGGCCGGGTCTCCGAGGCCACCGCCGAACGGGTGCGCCGGGCCGCCGACGACCTCGGCTACCGGCCCAACCTCGCCGCCCGCAACCTCCGCCTCGGCCACACCCGGACCGTGCTCCTCGTCGTCCCGGCGCTGACCACCGAGTTCTTCGCCGGCGTCTACACCGGCGCCGCCCGCGTCGCGGCCGAGCACGGCTTCGGCGTGGTCCTCTACCCCTCCCCCGAGGGCGTCGGCCCCGCCCGCAACCCCTTCGCCTCCGCCCAGGCCGCCCTGGACGGCGTCATCGCCTCCTCGATGGCCGCGGACGCCCTCACCGCCATCCGCGGCGACCGCCTCCCGCTGGTCATGCTGGACAGCGACCCCGCGGGCAGCCTCGGCGCGGCGACCGTGAACCTGGACATCGCCGACGCGATGCGGCAGGTCACCGCCCATCTGCTGGACCTCGGCCACCGCCGCTTCCTGCACCTGGCCGCCGATGTGCCGTCCTGGACCTTCGAGGTGCGGGCCCGGGAACTGGCGGCGCGCCTCGGCGCGGCGCCCGGCGCCTCCCTGCGCACCGCCCGCGCCGCCATCGCCGTCGAGGACGCCCGCGCCGCCACCGAGGCCGCCCTGAACGCCCCGGGGCCCCGGCCGACCGCTGTGGTCTGCGACGACGACAAGCTGGCCGTCGGCGCGTACAAGGCACTGCGCCGCCTCGGCCTGCGGGTCCCGGACGACATCTCCGTCACCGGCGTCGACGACCTCGGCCTCGCCACCGCCGTCGACCCCGAGCTGACCACCGTCCGGCTGGACGCCGAACTGTTCGGCGAGCACGGCATGCGGGCCCTGCTGGCGGTCCTGGAGGGCCGCACGCCCGACGGCGGCGACATCCCCGTGGAACTGGTGGTCCGGGGCTCCACGGCCCCGCCCGGCGCCCCCTGAGGCGCCTGAGCGGCCCCTTGGGGCGCCGGGGCCCCAGGACGCCGGGAGCCCCGGCCGAGTCGTCGGCCGGGGCTTCCGGGGAGTGCGGGGGGCGGCGGCTACTTCTCCTCGTCGCCGTTGTCGTCGGAGTCCTGCGCGGTGTCCGCCGTACCGCCCTCCAGCAGCCGCGCCAGCTGGCGTCCGACGATGCGCTTGAACTTGCGCTGCTGCGGCCGCGTACGGTCCAGCACCGCCACCTCCAGGCGCTCGGCGGGGATCTCCCGCTCGCTGCCGTTGGTGTCGCGGGACAGGGCCTGCACCGCCAGCTTCAACGCCTCCGCCAGCGTCATCCCGTCCCGGTGACGCTGATCGAGATAGCCGCTGATCTGCTCGGCGTTGCCGCCGACCGCGACCGAGCCGTGCTCGTCCACGATCGAACCGTCGTGCGGCAGCCGGTAGATCTGGTCACCCTCCGGGGTCTCCCCCACCTCGGCGACCACCAGCTCCACCTCGTACGGCTTCTCCGCCGCACTGGAGAAGATCGTGCCCAGCGTCTGCGCGTAGACGTTCGCCAGACCGCGCGCGGTCACGTCGTCCCGGTCGTACGTGTAACCACGCAGGTCGGCGTAGCGCACACCGCCGATGCGCAAATTCTCGTACTCGTTGTACTTGCCGGCCGCGGCGAAGCCGATCCGGTCGTAGATCTCGCTGAACTTGTGCAGCGCACGGGACGGATTCTCACCGACGAACACGATGCCGTCGGCGTACTGCAGCACTACCAGGCTGCGGCCGCGGGCGATGCCCTTGCGGGCGTACTCGGCCCGGTCGGCCATGGCCTGCTGGGGTGAGACATAGAACGGCGTCGACACCGGTTATCCGTCCCTTTCTGTTGTGGTCACTGGATCACCCTGGACGAGAATCCGCCGCCGCCTACAGCAGCGCGGCCCGCGGGCCGTCGGGCTGCTCCAGACGCCGCTGCAGCACCGAGCGGGCGATCTCGGAGGACTCGTCCTCGGTCAGTCGGCGGAAGCCGTCATCGGTGATCACGGTGACGATCGGATAGATCCGGCGGGCGACATCGGGACCGCCGGTCGCCGAGTCGTCGTCTGCCGCGTCGTACAGGGCCTGCACCACCAAAGTCGTCGCCTCGGCCTCGGACAGGTCCTCGCGGTACAGCTTCTTCATGGCGCCGCGCGCGAAGATCGAACCCGAGCCGGTCGCCGCGTACCCGTGCTCCTCGCTGCGGCCGCCGGTGACGTCGTAGGAGAAGATGCGGCCCTTGTCACGGTCCACGTCGTAACCCGCGAACAGCGGGACCACGGCCAGCCCCTGCATGGCCATGCCCAGGTTGGAACGGATCATGGTCGACAGCCGGTTCGCCTTGCCCTCCAGCGAGAGCTGCGCTCCCTCGACCTTCTCGAAGTGCTCCAGCTCCAGCTGGAACAGCTTGACCATCTCCACGGCCAGACCGGCCGTGCCGGCGATGCCGACGGCCGAGTACTCGTCCGCCGGGAACACCTTCTCGATGTCCCGCTGCGCGATGACGTTCCCCATGGTCGCCCGCCGGTCACCGGCCAGCACGACGCCCCCCGGGAAGGTCACGGCCACGATCGTGGTGCCGTGCGGCGCCTCGATGACGCCCTGGGTGGGCGGCAGCTGCCGCTTGCCGGGCAACAGCTCCGGCTGATGCTCGGCGAGGAAGTCCATGAAGGACGAGGACCCAGGCGTCAGGAAGGCAGCCGGTAGACGCCCGGTGCTACGAGTGTTGGCTTCCACGCGTTTCCTTCCACATATGCAGCAGCCCGCCTTATGGCATCGGGCCGATCCTTGAACTGCCCCAGTGCGGCATTGCAGCTGAAGCACAGTACGCCACGGACCCTACCCGTCTCATGGCGGTGATCCACATGCTCGGGAAGGGCCGACAGACATACGCAGCAGACGCCCCCCTGGAAGACGACCAGCTCGTCGCGCTCGGCTTCGGTGAGGGCGTACTGACGCCCGCCGCCCGCGGAGCGCCCCGCACGCCCTGCAGCGAGTGGACAGGCCGTCCGAGGCCGTGGCGTTCCGATGCCGCTCACGGTGAGGCTCGATCTCGCCGCACGTCCGGCGGAGCTTGCGCCCTGCCGGGACGCCGGCCTTCTCGCGGACCTGCTTGCCGATGGCTTCCCGGCGGCGCCGGTAGTGCGCGGCACTGCATTCCGCCACGCACTACCGGCAATGCGCCTGGGGCCGTCACGCCGATTCCTGTCGCGCGCGAACGCGGCAAGAGGCAGCTCCTGCTTGTGCTTCCTGCAGCCCTTCGTGTGTGGACCGCCGGACACATCCACCCCCGTACCTTCGCTTCCAAGCAGGAAGGCCGACTGGACCTTTACTCTCCGCCCTTTTGCACGAAGGAACGCACGAAGTCCTCGGCGTTGGACTCGAGTACATCGTCGATTTCGTCCAGGACGTCGTCGACGTCGTCGCTCAGCTTCTCGTGGCGTTCCTTCAGGTCGTCGCTCGCCTGGGCGTCCTGTGCCTGCTCCTCGACCTCCTCGGTCGAGCGCGTGGCCTTCTGCTGCCCGCCGCCGGTGTCCTTGGTCGCCATAACCCTCACCCCGCTCAGTTCGGTTCGCCCGACATGGTCGGCATTACGGCCGATCGGTGATGATCAGACCCTACAAGTTGGGTCCGACATCGGCCCCGCAGTTTCCGCAACGTACGGGGCCCGTCTCGATGATTCCCGGGCGCCGGGGTTTCCACCCCGGTCGGCCGGCCCGGTTCGAGTACCCATTCAGTGGCCGGACAGGACCCTGACCAGGTCCTCCGCCGTGCGGCAGCGGTCCAGCAGCTCCTTGACGTGATTACGCGTTCCGCGAAGCGGTTCCAGGGTTGGGACGCGCTGGAGGGAGTCGCGGCCCGGGAGGTCGAAGATGACCGAGTCCCAGGAGGCCGCCGCCACGTCGTCGGCGTACTGCTCCAGGCACCGTCCGCGGAAGTAGGCCCGGGTGTCCTCCGGGGGCTTCCTGCGGGCCCGGTCGACCTCGCTCTCCTCCAGCAGGCGCTTCATGCGGCCGCGGGCCGCCAGACGGTTGTACAGGCCCTTCTCGGCGCGCACGTCGGCGTACTGGAGGTCGAGCAGGTGGAGCTTGGCGGCGTCCCAGTCGAGGCCGTCACGGCGGCGGTACCCCTCCATGAGCTCCCGCTTCGCGACCCAGTCCAGCTCGCCGGCCAGGCTCATCGGATCGTTCTCCAGCCGGTTGAGGGTGTCCTCCCAGCGGGTCAGGACGTCCTTGGTCTGGTCGTCGGCGTCGGCGCCGAAGCGCTCCTCGACGTATTTACGGGCCAGCTCGAAGTACTCCATCTGGAGCTGCACCGCGGTCAGCGTCCGGCCGCTGCGCAGCGTGATCAGACGCTTGAGCGAGGGGTCGTGCGAGACCTGGTGCAGGGTGCGTACGGGCTGGTCGACGGCCAGGTCGACGGCGATGAAGCCGTCCTCGATCATGGACAGGACCAGCGCGGTCGTGCCGAGCTTGAGGTAGGTGGAGATCTCCGAGAGGTTGGCGTCGCCGATGATCACGTGCAGCCGCCGGTACTTCTCGGCGTCGGCGTGCGGTTCGTCGCGGGTGTTGATGATGGGCCGCTTGAGGGTGGTCTCCAGGCCCACCTCGACCTCGAAGTAGTCCGCGCGCTGGCTGAGCTGGAAGCCGTGTTCGTGGCCGTCCTGGCCGATGCCGACCCGGCCGGCGCCCGTGACGACCTGGCGGGAGACGAAGAAGGGCGTCAGGTGGCGCACGATGTCCGAGAAGGCGGTTTCCCGCTTCATCAGGTAGTTCTCGTGCGTGCCGTAGGAGGCGCCCTTGTTGTCGGTGTTGTTCTTGTAGAGGTGGATGGGCTGCGCGCCGGGCAGTTGGGCGGCCCGCTCGGCGGCCTCGGCCATGATCCGCTCGCCGGCCTTGTCCCACAGGACGGCGTCGCGCGGGTTGGTCACCTCGGGGGCGCTGTACTCGGGGTGGGCGTGGTCGACGTAGAGCCGGGCGCCGTTGGTCAGGATGACGTTGGCCAGGCCGATGTCCTCGTCGGTGAGCTGGCTGGAGTCGGCGGCCTCGCGGGCGAGGTCGAAGCCGCGGGCGTCCCGCAGCGGGTTCTCCTCCTCGAAGTCCCAGCGGGCCCGGCGGGCCCGGTGCATCGCCGCGGCGTAGGCGTTGACGATCTGGGACGAGGTGAGCATGGCATTGGCGTTCGGGTGACCGGGGACGGAGATCCCGTACTCCGTCTCGATGCCCATCACTCGCCGTACGGTCATGCGGCCCTCCTTGCCCGGCGGCGCCCTCGGTCGAGGGCGGCGCTCAAGTACCGCTGATGCTCGGGTGCCGGTGCGGTGCCCGTCCCCGCACTGCGCGACCCGGCGGTACGAAAGAGCCTAGAACGCCTCTGCGCTGGTGGGGAGATCATTTGCGTCATTGCCTGCTCCATGCGTGGCCCTGGAAAACAGGTCGGCTGCGGGTACCCTCCGTGGGAACCCGCAGCCGCCCCGTTTTTACAGGTACTGACCGGTGTTCGCCACCGTGTCGATGGAGCGTCCGGTGTCCGCGCCCTGCTTTCCGGTGATCAGGGTGCGGATGTAGACGATCCGCTCGCCCTTCTTTCCGGAGATCCGGGCCCAGTCGTCCGGGTTGGTGGTGTTGGGCAGGTCCTCGTTCTCCTTGAACTCGTCCACGCATGCCTGGAGGAGGTGGGAGACGCGCAGGCCCTTCTGGTTCTTCTCCAGGAAGTCCTTGATCGCCATCTTCTTGGCCCGGCCCACGATGTTCTCGATCATGGCACCGGAATTGAAGTCCTTGAAGTAGAGGACTTCCTTGTCGCCGTTGGCGTAGGTGACCTCCAGGAAGCGGTTCTCCTCGGATTCGGCGTACATGTGCTCGACCGCGGTCTGGATCATGGCCTGGACCGTGGCGTCCTTCTCGCCGCCGTGCTCCGAGAGGTCGTCCGCGTGCAGCGGGAGACGCTCGGTGAGGTACTTCGCGAAGATGTCCTTGGCCGCTTCGGCGTCGGGACGCTCGATCTTGATCTTCACGTCGAGCCGGCCGGGCCGCAGGATGGCGGGGTCGATCATGTCCTCGCGGTTGGAGGCGCCGATCACGACCACGTTCTGCAGGCCCTCCACGCCGTCGATCTCGGCGAGGAGCTGCGGGACGATGGTGTTCTCCACGTCCGAGCTGACGCCGGAGCCGCGGGTGCGGAAGAGGGATTCCATCTCGTCGAAGAAGACGATGACGGGGGTGCCCTCGCTGGCCTTCTCCCGGGCCCGCTGGAAGACGAGGCGGATCTGCCGCTCGGTCTCGCCGACGTACTTGTTCAGCAGCTCGGGGCCCTTGATGTTGAGGAAGAAGCTCTTGCCGGCGGCCTGGCCCGTCACCTCGGCGACCTTCTTGGCCAGCGAGTTCGCGACGGCCTTGGCGATGAGCGTCTTGCCGCATCCGGGCGGCCCGTAGAGCAGGACGCCCTTGGGCGGGCGCAGTTCGTGCTCCTTGAACAGGTCCGGGTAGAGGTAGGGCAGCTCGACGGCGTCCCGGATCATCTCGATCTGGTTGCCGAGGCCGCCGATCTGCTCGTAGCCGATGTCGGGCACCTCTTCGAGGACGAGTTCCTCGACCTCGCTCTTGGGCACGACTTCGTAGACGTAGCCGGACCTGGGTTCGAGCAGGAGGGCGTCGCCGGCGCGGATGGTGACGTCCAGCAGCGGCTCGGCGAGCCGTACCACCCGCTCCTCGTCGGTGTGCCCGATCACCAGGGCGCGCTCGCCGTCCTCGAGGATCTCCTTGAGGGTGACGATGTCGCCGACGCGCTCGAACTCCATCGCGTCGACCACGTTGAGCGCTTCGTTGAGCATCACTTCCTGGCCGCGCCGGAGCTCGTCGAGCTCGACGCTGGGGCTGACGTTCACCCTCAGCTTGCGGCCGCCGGTGAAGATGTCGGCCGTGCCGTCCTCGTTGGCCTGCAGGAAGACGCCGAAGCCGGCGGGCGGCTGGGCCAGCCGGTCGACCTCTTCCTTGAGGGCCACGATCTGGTCGCGGGCCTCGCGGAGCGTGTTCGCCAGTCGTTCGTTCTGCGCGGACACGCCGGCCAGATTGGTCTGCAGCTCGACGATCCGCTCTTCGAGAATCCTCGTGTGTCGCGGAGAGTCGGCGAGCTTGCGTCGCAGGACGGCGATCTCCTGCTCAAGGTAGGCGATCTGCCCGGCCGGGTCGTCGGACCCTCGTCCCGGGCGGATGCCGCGGTTCATGTCGTCGTCGTGGGCTGCCACGGTCCTCACCTCCTCCAAGGGGAGCTGGACGCTTCCAGACCCTACCTGGGTGGGTGTCGATTGAAACCCCTAGATCACAAAGACTGTCGGGGTGTGTCCGATCTTCACCCTTGCGCTCTCCCTCACGCCAGGGGAATACCCACCGAACGCGATTGGAAAGCCGTCAGAGGTAGGGTCGAGTCGTTCAACACCCGTCAGAGCTGGCCGGATTCCCGCGCGGTTCGACGTGACAGGTCAGGAGATGTGAGCGTGCAGCAGCAGACCGCGGACGGCGGCGAGGCACTGGAGGTCTGGATCGACCAGGACCTGTGCACCGGTGACGGGATCTGCGCGCAGTACGCGCCCGAGGTGTTCGAGCTGGACATCGACGGTCTGGCCTACGTGAAGGGCGCGGACGACGAGCTGCTCCAGGCCAGGGGGGCGACAACGCCCGTGCCGCTGCCGCTTCTCACGGACGTGGTGGACTCGGCGCGGGAGTGCCCCGGCGAGTGCATCCATGTGCGGCGTGTTTCGGACAGGGTGGAAGTGTACGGACCTGACGCGGAGTGATCGCACGAGCGCCTGTCGTCACTGCTGTCTGATTTCTCACACGCGTGGCGGGCAAGGGACTCGGATGCGTCAGATACTGCGGGCCCGGGCGGGAGCGGAACGGACGAACGCGCCGTTCTTCCACTGCCACTTCGCGCCCTCCTTGAGGTCCGGGCAGCAATTGGGCACGTCGGGCGAGGAGTAGCCGAGCAGGGTGGCGGTGATCTGGCCTGCGTGTACCGCGAAGTCGGTGACGGTGTACCGGTCCTTGGGGTCGACGAGGGTGGCCACCACGCGCGGCGCGGTCGCGCCGCGGGCCCGGGTGAGGACGTAGACGCCGTCGGGCGGGGTGCCCATGGAGGCGTCGCAGTGGACGACGGCCACGGTCTCGGGCCGGCCGTCGCCGTCGAGGTCCCCGGTGGCCTTCTTCGCCACGACCGCCTTCACGGGGCCGCAGTCGACGGGGAAGGTCACGCCCGTGGTGCTGGGCGGGGCGACGGCGGCGGGGGCGCTCCTGGTCTCGCCGGGCCCGGACTGGGCGGCGGTGGCGGAGCCGGGCTGGAGGGCCGAGGAGAGGGCGATCACACCGGCTACGGCGGTCGCGGTGGCGACCCAGTGGACGGGGCGGGTGTGCGTGTGTGCCAGGTCCGGGACGGCGGAGTGCTGCACTAGGAGTGTCTCCCGTGAGGGCTGTGCCGGTGGGGTGGCCAGCATCGTGCCACACGTCACAGTGCGGGGGAACGGTGGGGTGGGTACCCGGTTCCGCTCTCTGCCGCGCGGGGCCGTGTCGCCCCGCCCAACGTGAGGGTGCCGTGGCGCAGTTCCCGACCGGGGTCGGGAACTGCGCCACGGCGCCCGTTCGTTGTGTGCGGCGGGGGGCCGCCTCAGCGGCCGGCGCCGCCGTCGGCGTTGGGACCCTCGTAGTCCTCGCCGTAGGCGCCCTTGGCGGGGCGGCGGCGGCGCATGGGCGGCTCGACGCCGTCGGCGAGGCGCCGGGCGGTGAGCAGGAAGCCGGTGTGCCCGATCATGCGGTGGTCGGGGCGGACGGCCAGGCCCTCGATGTGCCAGTTGCGGATCATCGTCTCCCAGGCCGTCGGCTCGTTGAAGCAGCCGATCTCGCGGATGGACTCCACGGTCCGGGCGAGCTGGGTGGTGGTGGCGACGTAGCAGCACAGGATGCCGCCGGGGACGAGCGCCTTGGAGACGGCCTCCAGGCACTCCCAGGGGGCGAGCATGTCGAGGATGACCCGGTCGACCTCGGTGTCGGACAGGTTGTCCTGGAGGTCGCCGACGGTGAGCTGCCAGGCGGGGTGCGGGCCGCCGAAGTAGCGCTCGACGTTGGCCTGGGCGATCTCTGCGAAGTCGGCACGGCGCTCGTAGCTGTGCAGCATGCCCTGGTCGCCGATGGCGCGCAGCAGGAAGCTGCTGAGCGAGCCGGAGCCGACGCCGGCCTCCACGACGCGGGCGCCGGGGAAGATGTCGGCGAAGGCGAGGATCTGCCCCGCGTCCTTGGGATAGACGACGGCTGCCCCGCGGGGCATGGACAGGACGTAGTCGGGGAGCAGGGGACGCAGCGCGAGGTAGGCGACGTTGCCGGTGGTGCGGACAACGCTTCCCTCGGGTGCGCCGATCAGTTCGTCGTGCGGGAAGGAACCCTTGTGGGTGTGGAAGTTCTTCCCGGCCTCGAGCGTGAACGTGTAGTGGCGGCCCTTGGGGTCGGTCAGCTGTACCTGGTCCCCGACCTTGAAGGGCCCGCGACGGCGGGCGGCACCGGTCGGTTCGGACATGTGACCAGCCTACCGGCCCCTGGGAGGGCCGCCGACCACCGCTGCGCGGACCACCGCCCCGGGAAACCGGTGCTCCGGCTTCGCGGGCACGGCGCCCGGACGGGGCGGGGGTGCGGCCGGTTCAGGAGGGGCGGGCCATGGCCTTGACGAAGGCGCGCTCCACGTCGGCGGCGGACAGCACGCCGTAGATCTCGCCGGTCTCCTCGACGACGAGGTACTCGGTCGCCGGGGTGGCCCGCAGGACGTCCAGGAGCTGCTCGCCGGCCAGCTCTGCGGAGACCCGCATGCCCTCGGTGAGGTCCTGGGCGAGTTCGCCGGCCGACACCCAGGGGCGGCGGTGCTCGGGCACGCCGACGATCGCGGACTCGCGGACGATGGCCAGGGGCTCGCCGTGGCCGTCCACGACGACCAGGGCGCGGGCGCCGGCGGCGTTGGCGCGGCGCAGCGCCTCGGCCAGGGAGGTGCCGGTCTCGACGGGCACCGCACGGCGGGTGAGGGTGCGGGCGCGCAGTTCGGGGAGGTGTTCGCGCAGCCGGGCCATGCGCAGGCTGTTGCCGGCGCCGGTCCAGATGATCGCGGCGATGATGGCGGCGAGCAGGGCGTCGGTGACGGTGTCCACGCCGACGCTGCCCTCGGCGGCGTCCCCGAGGGCGCCGGACTGGCTGACCCAGGGCAGGCCGATGAGGACGGTGACGGCGAGGGCACGGCCGACCCAGGCGGCGGCGACGGTGCCGCTCATGGGCCTGCCGGTGATCTTCCAGACGACGGCGCGCAGCATCCGGCCGCCGTCCAGGGGGAGGCCGGGCAGCAGGTTGAAGACGGCGACGATGAGGTTGGAGATCATCAGGGCGGCGAGCAGGACGCCGGGGACCGTGCCGCGTTCGACGGGTTGCAGGGCGAGGTAGAAGACGCCGCCGAGGACCAGGGAGAGCAGGGGTCCGACGAAGGCGAGGACGAATTCGCGGCCGGGGGTCTCGGCCTCCTTCTCGATCTCCGAGACGCCGCCGAAGAACTGGAGTTGGATGCGGCGCACGGGGAGCTTGAAGCGGAGGGCGGCGAGGGTGTGGGCGAGTTCGTGGACGAGGACGGAGCCGTAGAAGGCGACGGCGAAGAACAGGGACACCAGGTAGCGGGCGGCGCCCAGCTCGGGCAGGACCCGGTCGAGCTGGCCGCCGAACACCCAGGTGATCAGGGCGGCGACGAGGAACCAGCTGGGTGCGACGTAGACGGGGACGCCGAAGGGGCGGCCCATGAGGATGCCGCCGCCGGGTTCCCTGGGGCGGCGGGGCGGGCGGGGGCCGCCGGGGGCGGAGTGCGCGTGGGCGCGGTCGGGGTGGGCGTCGGCGCCCGGGCCGGTGCCATGGGCTCCGGCCGGGGGGCGCTGAGGGGGTGAGGGCGGCGGGGGTGCGCCGCCCGTGCCCGGGCTGTCGCCGGCGTGGTCGCGGTCGGTGGGGCCGCCGGTGGGTTCGGGGGCGCTGCCGGGACGGTTGTCGCCGGAGGCCTTCGGCGTCTCCTCGGTCTTCCGTCCGGGGGCCGGGGCCGTACGGGGCCCGTCCGGCGTGGTGGGGTCCGCCGGGGACTGCGCCGGCTCGTCGTTGCCGGACCGCGGCTGCCCGCTTCCGCCGCTCACGTCCACGGTGTCCCCTCGTTCGAAGCGCGTTTCCCGTGCCTGCCGGACGGGAGGTCTCGGGTCGATGGTATGCGGCGGCGGCGCGCGGTCCAGCCCGGCACCCCTGACATCTGCCCCGTCGGCGCGCAGGTCGGTCGGCACGAATGGGTCACTGTCGGCGGCCGGCCGTAGGGTCTGGGGCATGGAGACGAGCACGGAGGCCCCGACACCGGAGCCCGCACCGGACCGGACACCGGAGTCCGGCCCCGCCCCGGCCACGGCCCCGACGGTGCCGGCCCAGGCGGCAGGCGCCCGGACGGCCACCGGGCAGGCGGTGGGCGGGACGGCGACGGACGAGGAGCCGGCGGACGGCGCGGACACGGGCATGGCGGCGCCGGACGGCGCGGGCGGAGCGGACGCGGAAGTGACAGCGCCGGACGGCGCGGCCGCCGGCGCGGGCCGGGCGGCGGTGCCGCCGGCCTCGTTGTCGCCCTCGCGGGCCGGGGACTTCATGCAGTGCCCGCTGCTGTACCGCTTCCGGGTGATCGACCGGCTGCCGGAGAAGCCGAGCGAGGCGGCGACGCGCGGCACCCTGGTGCACGCGGTGCTTGAGCGCCTGTTCGACGCGCCGGCCGCGGAGCGCACCCCGCCCCGGGCCAGGGCGCTGATCCCCGGTCAGTGGGACCGGCTGCGCGAGTCCCGGCCGGAGCTGGTGGAGCTGTTCGCCGACGACACGGACGGTGAGCGGCTGGCGCGCTGGCTGTCGGAGGCGGAGCGGCTGGTGGAGCGCTGGTTCACGCTGGAGGACCCGACCCGTCTGGAGCCGGCCGAGCGGGAGCTGTTCGTGGAGGCGGAGCTGGCCTCAGGGCTCCGGCTGCGCGGCATCATCGACCGGGTGGACGTCGCCCCGACGGGCGAGGTGCGGATCGTCGACTACAAGACGGGCAAGGCGCCCCGTCCCGAGTACGCCGAGAGCGCCCTGTTCCAGATGAAGTTCTACGCCCTGGTGGTGTGGCGGCTGAAGAGGGTCGTCCCGCGGCGGCTCCAGCTGGTGTACCTGGGCAGCGGCGACGTGCTGACGTACGACCCGGTCCCGGCCGATCTGGAGCGGATCGAACGCAAGCTGCACGCGCTGTGGGAGGCGATCCGGCAGGCCACCGAGACCGGTGACTGGCGGCCGCGGCCCACCAAGCTGTGCGGCTGGTGCGACCACCGGGCGCACTGCCCGGAGTTCGGCGGCACTCCCCCGCCCTACCCGCTGCCCCTGGCACCGGCCGCACCGCCGGTGCAGGGCAGAATGGGCGTGGACTAGGGAACCGGCGAAGGAGACTCACGTGGCCATCCGCGTCCTACTGGTCGACGACCAGCCACTGCTGCGCACCGGATTCCGGATGATCCTGGAGGCGGAGCAGGATCTCGCGGTCGTGGGCGAGGCCGGCGACGGTCTGCAGGCCCTGGACCAGGTGCGGGCGCTGCAGCCCGACGTGGTGCTGATGGACATCCGCATGCCGCGGATGGACGGCGTGGAGGCGACCCGGCAGATCACCGGTCCCGAGCGCGACGGCCCGGCGAAGGTGCTGGTGCTGACCACGTTCGATCTCGACGAGTACGTGGTGGAGGCGCTGCGCGCCGGGGCGAGCGGCTTCCTGCTGAAGGACGCTCCCGCCGACGAGCTGGTGCAGGCGATCCGTGTGGTGGCGGCGGGCGAGGCGATGCTCGCGCCGAGCATCACCCGCCGGCTGCTGGACAAGTACGCCACGCATCTGCCCTCGGGCGAGGAGCCGGTGCCGGACACCCTGCACACCCTCACCGAGCGTGAGGTGGAGGTGCTGAAGCTGGTGGCGCGCGGCCTGTCGAACGCGGAGATCGCCGCGGACCTGTTCGTCAGCGAGACGACCGTCAAGACGCATGTGGGGCACGTGCTGACGAAGCTGGGGCTGCGGGACCGGGTGCAGGCGGCGGTGTACGCGTACGAGAGCGGTCTGGTGCGGCCGGGCGCGCAGTAGCGGTTCGCCGGTACGGCTCCCGCGGGACCGGCCCGGTGCGACCGCCGGCACGAGCGAGGGCGCCCCTCCCGGAGTTCCGGGAGGGGCGCCCTCGCTCGTGCGGGTGATGCGGCGTCAGCTGCTCACGCCCCGGCCGAGCTGCCACAGCTGGAGCGTCGAGGCGGAGTTGAGGGCGTACGCGGCGCCCGTGATGTCGTCGCGGGCCGCGATGTACTGCTTGCCCTGCCACAGCGGCAGCACCGGGACGTCATCGGCGACGGCGTCCTGGATGTCCGTCAGGCTGCTGGAGGCGGAGAGCCGGTCGGCCTGGCGGCGGGACTGCGGGATCAGCTCGTTGCGGATCTTGTCGTTGACGTAGGGCGAGCCGAGGAAGTTGTTCTTGTCGAGGAACGGTGCGAGGAAGCTGTCGGCGTCCGGGAAGTCGGGGAACCAGCCCATCCCGTAGACGTCGTAGGAGCCCTTCTGCTCGGCCGGGCGGAACACCTTCCACTCGGTGCCCTCGATGCCGACGTCGAACAGGCCGCTGGCGTTGAGCTGCTGTTGCAGGATCTGGAACTCCTGCTTGGTGGCCGAACCGTAGTGGTCGGTCGTGTAGTGCAGCGTCAGCTTCACCGGGGTGGTGATGCCGGCCTTCTTCAGCAGCGTGCGCGCCTTGCTGTCGCTGGGGTCGCCGTACTTGTTGAAGAAGGAGTTGGAGTGGCCGGTGATGGTCGCCGGGACCAGCGAGTACAGCGGCTCGGCCTGGGTGCCGTAGACCTTGGCGACCAGGGCGCTGCGGTTGACGATCTGCGCCATGGCCTGGCGGACGGCCTTGTCCTTGACGCTGGGGGCGTCGGTGTTGAAGGCCAGGTAGCGGATCTCCAGGCCGGGCATCTCGACCACGTCGACGTTGCCGCCCGAGGCGTTGGAGAGCTTCTTGATCTGCTCGGGCGACATGGTGCGGGACATGACGTCGATGTCACCCTTGTCCAGGGCGGTTCCCATGGCGTCGGCGTCCGCGAAGGAACGGATCTGCACCTTGTCGTTGTTGAGCTGGAGCGTCCCCTTGTACTTGGGGTTCTTGGTGAAGACGGCGTCGACCATCTCGCCGTTCTTGACGTCGGCCTTCATCGTGTACGGGCCGGAGCCGTCCATCTGGAAGCCGTCGCGCAGCTTGTTCTTCTCGTAGTCCTTGGGGTTGACGATGCCCGCGACGGGCGTCGACAGCTTGTACGGGAAGGTGGCGTCGGCGGTGTTGAGGTGGAAGATGACCTCGCGGTCGCCCTGGGTCTCGACCGTGTCGACGGTGGAGAGCAGGGCGGCGACACCGCTGTCGGCGTTGATGGCGCGGGCGCGGTCGACGGAGTACTTCACGTCCGCCGCGGTGACCTTGTCGCCGTTGGCGAACTCCAGGCCGTCACGCAGGGTGCAGGCGTAGCGTTCGTTGCCGCTGTCGGTGAAGCCGCACTTCTCGGCCGCCTCGGGGACGGGGTCGCCGTCGCCCTTGGGCTGGATCATCAGGGTCTGCACCGTCTGGCGCAGGATGTTCCAGGTGCCGACGTCGTAGGCGAAGGCCGGGTCGAGGGGGGCCGGTGCGTCCTCGGAGGCGGTGAACCGGTCCGTGGTGCCGACGACGATGGCGTTACCGCTGTCGCTTCCGCTGTCGGACCCGCCGCACGCGGCGAGTACCGGCGCGAGCAGGCCGACGACGGCCGGCAGCACCAAAGTCTTGCGGTTCATGCTCGGGTTTCTCCAGGGCTGTCAGGTCCGTGTACCCGGCGTGCTGAGGGTGTGTCGCGGCGGATCACGGGGTTGGTTCGATGTACTCGCGACGAGATTAGTCCGCGCCCGCGCGGCGGCTCCCGGCCGCCGGAGGCGGGGTGTCATCACACAGCGGAACCGGGTGTGGACACACCGAAAACGCGCCAGTGGAAGGATTCGTGCAGCGTCTCACCAAACGGGACACAAGGGCACGCGCACCTTGCCGGAAAGGGGGCGGGAAGCACATCGCGCCTTCCCTGTCGACCCTGATGCAGGTGATGAACGTCACCTCGACAACTCTGCGCAGCCGTAGCGGAATTCAGCCGTCCGGCGTGTTTAGCGTGCTTTCCGGGGCGCGCCGGAGGGGCGGTCCGGCCCGCGCCGGACGCCGTTCCGGCACACCCGCTCACGCCCGGTCCGGCATCCTCACGGACGCCCGGTCCGGCACCCCCTCGATGCCCTGCGGGCGGCTAACACGTGTGCGTGACCAGACCCTGCAGGAAGGGCAGGTCCACCTCTTCGAGCGAGGCGACGACCGTGCGCCGGTGGGCGGGGGCGATGGGGGCGATGGAGGGCACGGCGACCACGTGGCAGCCGGCCGCCTCGGCCGCGGCGACGCCGGTCGCGGTGTCCTCGACGACCGCGCACCGGGCCGGGTCCACATCGAGGCGGGTGGCGGCCAGCAGATACGGGTCGGGGTACGGCTTGGTGCGGGCCACCTCGTCGCCGGCGACGGACAGGTCGAAGTGCTGCGGGCCGAGCGCGGCGAGCACGCGGTCGATGATGCGCCGGTGGGACGCGGAGACCAGGGCGGTGGGGATCCGGTGCGCCGACAGTTCGGACAGCAGGCGCGCGGCGCCCGGCATCAGCGGCACGGCGCCCCCGATACGCTCCTCGAAACCCTGGTTCAGCAGCACGGTCAGCTCGGCGAGGGTGACGGCGGCGCCGGTGGCCTCGATCAGGAAGCCGGCGCTGCGGGTCATGGGACCGCCGACGACGACGTGTCTCCAGGCCTCGTCCAGGGTGTGTCCGAGGGCGGCGAACACCGCGACCTCGACGTCCCACCAGAAGCCCTCCGTGTCCACCAGGGTGCCGTCCATGTCGAGGAGCACGGCCTGGAGAGCTGAGCCGTCCGAGTACCGGGTTCCGAGCGCGGGGACCGTACTGGTCATCCTGGCGCACCTCCTTGAGGGACGAGCAGGCCGGTTCCCGCGCGGGGAACCGGCCTGCAGTGGACCGACCAGTCTACGACGTGATCGGTACGAACGGCTCATGGACGACGCGCCACGCTTCCGCGTACCCCCGTTCGCCGGACGCCGAACGGGGAAACCGGACAGCGGGCGGGCCGCGGCGCCACGAGCCCCGTGGGCCGCCCGCGAGCCGGACGGCGGACGTCATGGCCGCACGCCGCCCGGAGCAACCGCACGTCGGCGGGCGCCCGAGGCCGGGAGGGCGGCGGACCTGGCGATCCCGCCCGCCGCCCTCCCGGACCGCCTCAGCGGGCGTTGAAGTACTTCGCCTCCGGGTGGTGGATGACGATCGCGTCCGTGGACTGCTCCGGGTGGAGCTGGAACTCCTCGGAGAGGTGGACGCCGATGCGCTCCGGCTGGAGCAGGTCGGCGATCTTCGCGCGGTCCTCCAGGTCGGGGCAGGCGCCGTAGCCGAGGGAGAAGCGCGCGCCCCGGTACTTCAGGGCGAACATGTCCTCCACGTCGGCCGGGTCCTCGCCGCCGAAGCCGAGTTCGGCGCGGACCCGGGCGTGCCAGTACTCGGCGAGGGCCTCGGCCAGCTGCACGGACAGGCCGTGCAGCTCCAGGTACTCGCGGTAGGCGTCGGAGGCGAACAGCCGTGCGGTCTCCTCGCCGATGCGGGAGCCGACGGTGACGACCTGGAAGCCGACGACGTCCTGCTCGCCGGACTCCTCCGGGCGGAAGAAGTCGGCCAGGCACAGCCGCCGGCCGCGGCGCTGGCGCGGGAAGGTGAAGCGGGTGCGCTCGTTGCCCCGCTCGTCCAGGACGATCAGGTCGTCGTCCTTGGACACGCACGGGAAGTAGCCGTAGACGACGGCGGCTTCCAGCAGGTTCTCGGTGTGCAGCCGGTCCAGCAGGCCGCGCAGCCGGGGCCGGCCCTCTGTCTCCACCAGTTCCTCGTAGGTGGGCCCGTCGCCGGTGCGGGCCTGCTTGAGCCCCCACTGGCCCTTGAACAGAGCGCCCTCGTCCAGCCAGTTCGCGTACTCCTTGAGCTGGATGCCCTTGATCACCCGGGTGCCCCAGAACGGCGGCTCGGGGACCGGGTTGTCGACGGCCACGTCGGAGCGGACGTGACCCTCCTCGGGACGCTGCTCCTCGACCTGGACGGCGGCCGTGGAGCGCACCCGGCGCTGCTTCAGCTCGGGCAGCTTGGCGCCGGGCACGCCCCGCTTGACGCCGATGAGGGCGTCCATCAGCCGCAGCCCCTCGAAGGCGTCGCGGGCGTAGCGGACCTCGCCCTCGTAGATCTCGTGCAGGTCCTGCTCGACGTAGGCCCGGGTCAGGGCGGCGCCGCCGAGGATCACCGGGTAGGTGGCGGCCAGTCCGCGCTGGTTCAGCTCCTCCAGGTTCTCCTTCATGATCACCGTGGACTTCACCAGCAGTCCGGACATGCCGATCACATCGGCCTTGTGCTCGTCGGCGGCTTCCAGGATCGCGGAGACGGGCTGTTTGATGCCGAGGTTGACGACGTTGTAGCCGTTGTTGGACAGGATGATGTCGACGAGGTTCTTGCCGATGTCGTGCACGTCGCCACGCACGGTGGCGAGCACGATGGTGCCCTTGCCGGCCTCGTCGGACTTCTCCATGTGCGGTTCGAGGTGGGCGACGGCCGTCTTCATCACCTCGGCGGACTGGAGGACGAACGGCAGCTGCATCTGGCCGGAGCCGAACAGCTCGCCGACGACCTTCATGCCGTCCAGGAGGGTGTCGTTGACGATGTCGAGCGCCGGACGCTGCGTCAGCGCCTCGTCCAGGTCGGCCTCCAGGCCGTTCTTCTCGCCGTCGATGATGCGCCGCTTGAGGCGCTCGTCCAGCGGGAGGGCGGCCAGTTCCTCGGCCTTGCCGGCCTTCAGGGACTTCGCCGTGGCGCCCTCGAACAGCTGCATGAGCTTCTGCAGCGGGTCGTAGCCCTCGCGGCGGCGGTCGTAGATCAGGTCCAGGGCGGTGGTGACCTGCTCCTCGTCGAAGCGTGCGATGGGCAGGATCTTGGAGGCGTGCACGATCGCCGAGTCCAGACCGGCCTTGACGCACTCGTCCAGGAAGACCGAGTTCAGCAGGATCCGGGCGGCCGGGTTGAGGCCGAAGGAGATGTTGGACAGGCCGAGCGTGGTCTGCACCTTCGGGTGGCGCCGCTTCAGTTCGCGGATGCCTTCGATGGTGGCGATGCCGTCCTTGCGGGACTCCTCCTGGCCGGTGCAGATGGTGAAGGTCAGGCAGTCCACGAGGATGTCCTCCTCGTGGATGCCCCAGTTGCCGGTCAGGTCCTCGATCAGCCGCTCGGCGATCTCCACCTTCTTCTCGGCGGTGCGGGCCTGGCCCTCCTCGTCGATGGTGAGCGCGATCAGCGCCGCGCCGTGCTCGCGGGCCAGCGCGGTGACCTTCGCGAACCGGGACTCGGGGCCGTCGCCGTCCTCGTAGTTCACGGAGTTGATCACGGCCCGGCCGCCGAGCTTCTCCAGGCCGGCCCGGATCACCTCGACCTCGGTGGAGTCCAGCACGATCGGCAGCGTGGAGGCGGTGGCGAACCGGCCGGCCAGTTCCGCCATGTCAGCGACGCCGTCCCGGCCGACGTAGTCCACGCACAGGTCGAGCATGTGCGCGCCCTCACGGATCTGGTCGCGGGCCATCTCCACGCAGTCGTCCCAGCGTCCGTCCAGCATGGCCTCGCGGAACTTCTTCGAGCCGTTGGCGTTGGTGCGCTCGCCGATCGCCAGGTAGGAGGTGTCCTGGCGGAAGGGGACCGTCTGGTAGAGGGAGGCGGCGCCGGGCTCGGGGCGCGGGTCGCGCTCCACCGGGGCCACGTCGCGCACCCGCTCCACGAGCTGGCGCAGGTGTTCGGGCGTGGTGCCGCAGCAGCCGCCGACCAGGGACAGGCCGTAGTCGCGGACGAAGTTCTCCTGCGCGTCCGCCAGGCCCTCGGGGTCGAGCGGGAAGTGCGCGCCGTCCTTGGTGAGGATGGGCAGGCCGGCGTTGGGCATGCACAGCAGCGGGATGCGGGAGTGCCGGGTGAGGTAGCGCAGGTGCTCGCTCATCTCGGCGGGGCCGGTCGAGCAGTTCAGGCCGATCATGTCGATGCCGAGCGGTTCCAGGGCGGTGAGCGCCGCGCCGATCTCCGAGCCGAGGAGCATGGTGCCGGTGGTCTCGAACGCCATCGACACCAGCAGCGGCACGTCCGCCCCGGTGGCCTCCATGGCACGCCGGGCGCCGAGGACCGAGGCCTTGGTCTGCAGCAGGTCCTGCGTGGTCTCCACGATCAGCGCGTCGGCGCCGCCGGCCAGCAGGCCCTCGGCGTTGGCCTGGTAGCCGTCCCGGATGGTGGTGTAGCCGACGTGGCCGAGGGTGGGCAGCTTGGTGCCGGGGCCGATGGAGCCGAGCACCCAGCGGGTGCGGCCGTCCTGGCCCGTGTACTCGTCGGCCAGCTCGCGGGCGAGGCGTGCGCCGGCCTCGGACAGCTCGTGCACCCGGTCGGCGATTTCGTACTCGGAGGCCGCGGTGTGGTTGGCGCCGAAGGTGTTGGTCTCCACGCAGTCGACGCCCGCGTCGAAGTAGGCGGCGTGCACCGAGCGCACGATGTCGGGCCGGGTGACGTTCAGAATCTCGTTGCAGCCCTCGAGGTTCTGGAAGTCCTCGAGGGTGGGGTCCTGGGCCTGGAGCATGGTGCCCATCGCTCCGTCGGCGACCACCACTCGGGTGGCGAGCGCCTCGCGGAGGGCGGACACACGGGTCCGGCTGTCGGCGGAAGGGGACGGCGGCAACGAGGCCATGAAGGGGCTCCCTTAGGTGCGACGGCTGTCGGCTTTGCGTCTTCCCCGGGCGGTTCCGCGCGCTCGGCACGGAGCTGTCCGGGGACGGTGCACGCCGCAAGCGTAGCGGGGGCCGGGCCCTGATGTTCAGGGCGTCCACGGGGCGGACGAGGATGGCCCCGGGTCACGTCGAGGCGACGGACGTCGTCACAGGTGTCGACCGACCATTAGCGGTGAGTCGGCATCGACCGGTAGTGTTCGACATTGCCGAACGGCGGTAGACGAGATCACCACCGACGGCCGAGGGGACGGAGGGCAGGACGGCGATGGCACGGAACATCCAGTCGCTCGAACGGGCGGCCGCGATGCTGCGGCTGCTCGCGGGCGGCGAGCGACGGCTCGGCCTGTCGGACATCGCCTCGTCGCTGGGCCTCGCCAAAGGCACCGCGCACGGCATACTGCGCACCCTCCAGCAGGAGGGTTTCGTCGAACAGGACGACGCCTCCGGGCGCTACCAGCTGGGCGCGGAGCTGCTGCGCCTGGGCACCACCTATCTCGACGTGCACGAACTGCGGGCGCGTGCCCTCGTGTGGGCCGACGACCTCGCGCGGTCGAGCGGGGAGAGCGTCTATCTGGGCGTGCTGCACCAGCAGGGCGTGCTGATCGTGCACCACGTCTTCCGCCCGGACGACAGCCGGCAGGTGCTGGAGATCGGGGCGATGCAGCCGCTGCACTCCACCGCGCTCGGCAAGGTGCTGTCGGCCTACGACCCGGTGGCGCACAGCGAGGCGCTGGAGGCCGAGCGCAAGGTGTTCACCGACCGCACGGTGTGCGGCGTCGAGGACTTCGAGCACATCCTCGACCTCACACGAGCGCGGGGCTACGCGGCCGATGTGGAGGAGACCTGGGAGGGCGTCGCGTCCATCGCGGCGCCCATCCACGACCGGCGGCGGATGCCGGTGGGCGCGGTCGGCATCACGGGCGCCGTGGAGCGGGTGCGGCCGGACGGCGAACTGCGCCCCGAGCTGATCGCCGCGGTGCGCGACTGCGCCCGCGCCGTCTCCCGGGACCTGGGCGCCGGGCGCTTCTGAGTTCCAGTACGGCGGGAGCCCCGCCCGTCCCACCGGGCAGCACCAGGCAGCACCCCGTCCCTCCGGGCCGGTACGGCAGTCGCCGTACCGGCCTTTTCGCGTGCCCGGCGGGCCCGGACGGCACCGGCGCGCGGTGGCCGATCAGTAACGATCGTGCTTTCGACAACAGAACTCTTGACGCCCATGGGGCGGCGGGTGAGACTCGCGTCCATCGGTCGGCATTGTCGAACACCTTGCGGCAATACGCGTTAGAGTGTGACAACGCCAGAGGCCGGAATCGCTCTCACCCCTGAGGGCGCCAGACCCCCGGCGGGACCCGGGGTTCGGCTACCCCTGGACGAAGGACAAAGGAGTCGCGGGTGTCCAGCTCCGACATCTTCATCGGCGAGACCATCGGTACCGCCATACTCATCCTGCTCGGCGGCGGCGTCTGCGCCGCCGTCACCCTGAAGGCCTCCAAGGCCCGTAACGCCGGCTGGCTCGCCATCGCCTTCGGGTGGGGTTTCGCCGTGATGACGGCCGTCTACATCTCCAGCCCGCTCTCGGGCGCGCATCTCAACCCCGCCGTGACGGTGGCCCTCGCCATCAAGGACGGCGACTGGACCAATGTGCCGACCTACATCGGCGGCCAGATGCTGGGCGCCCTGATCGGCGCGACGCTGGTCTGGCTGGCCTACTACGGCCAGTTCCAGGCGCACCTGACCGACAAGGAGATCGTCGGCGGCCCAGGCGCGCAGTCGACCTCGGCCAAGGCCGTGGAGGCGCAGGAGCAGGGTGCCGGCCCGGTCCTCGGCATCTTCTCCACCGGCCCGGAGATCCGCAACGTGGTGCAGAACCTCGCCACGGAGATCATCGGCACCGTGGTGCTGATCCTGGCGGTCCTCACCCAGGGCCTGAACGACAGCGGCAACGGCCTCGGCCCCCTCGGCGGTCTGATCACCGCGCTCGTGGTGGTCTCCATCGGCCTGTCCCTGGGCGGCCCCACCGGCTACGCCATCAACCCCGCCCGTGACCTGGGCCCCCGCATCGTGCACGCCCTGCTGCCGCTGCCCAACAAGGGCGGCTCCGACTGGGGCTACGCCTGGATCCCGGTGGTCGGCCCGCTGATCGGCGGCGCCATCGGCGCAGGCATCTACAACATCGCCTTCGCCTGACGAGCACGGCGTCCGCGGCCGAAGGCCCGGACGCCGGCCCCCGCCGCACCGCCGCATCCACCGCACCACAGCCACACGGACCCCAGGAGCAGACAGTGACCGACGCGCACACCGCCGGACCGTTCATCGCCGCGATCGACCAGGGCACCACCTCCAGCCGCTGCATCGTGTTCGACCGGGACGGCCGCATCGTCTCCGTCGACCAGAAGGAGCACGAGCAGATCTTCCCCAAGCCGGGCTGGGTCGAGCATGACGCCACCGAGATCTGGACCAACGTCCAGGAGGTCGTCGCCGGCGCCGTCGAGAAGGCCGGCATCACCCGCGACGACATCAAGGCCATCGGCATCACCAACCAGCGCGAGACGACCGTGCTGTGGGACAAGAACACCGGTGAGCCCGTCCACAACGCCATCGTCTGGCAGGACACCCGCACCGACTCCCTGTGCCGGGAGCTGGGCCGCAACGTCGGCCAGGACCGCTTCCGCCGCGAGACCGGCCTGCCGCTGGCCTCCTACTTCGCCGGCCCCAAGGCCCGCTGGCTGCTCGACAACGTCGAGGGCCTGCGCGAGCGCGCCGAGGCGGGCGACATCCTCTTCGGCACCATGGACACCTGGGTCATCTGGAACCTGACCGGCGGCGTCGACGGCGGCCGGCACGTCACCGACGTCACCAACGCCTCCCGCACCCTCCTGATGAACCTGCACACCATGCAGTGGGACGAGCGCATCGCCGAGTCGATCGGCGTGCCCACGCCGATCCTGCCCGAGATCCGCTCCTCCGCCGAGGTCTACGGCGAGATCAAGGGCGGCCGCCTCGGCGACCTGCTCGGCGGCATCCCGGTCGCCTCCGCGCTCGGCGACCAGCAGGCGGCCCTGTTCGGCCAGACCTGCTTCTCCGAGGGCGAGACCAAGTCGACGTACGGCACCGGCACCTTCATGGTGATGAACACCGGTGACAAGATCATCAACTCCTACAGCGGGCTGCTGACCACCGTCGGCTACCAGATCGGCGACCAGAAGCCGGTCTACGCCCTGGAGGGCTCGATCGCCGTCACCGGCTCGCTGGTGCAGTGGATGCGCGACCAGATGGGCCTCATCTCCACCGCCGCCGAGATCGAGACGCTCGCGCTCTCGGTCGAGGACAACGGCGGCGCCTACTTCGTGCCGGCCTTCTCCGGCCTGTTCGCCCCGTACTGGCGCTCCGACGCCCGCGGTGTGATCGCCGGCCTGACCCGGTACGTCACCAAGGCGCACCTCGCGCGCGCCGTCCTGGAGGCCACCGCCTGGCAGACGCGGGAGATCGCCGACGCCATGACCAAGGACTCCGGGGTGGAGCTGACCGCCCTCAAGGTCGACGGCGGCATGACCTCCAACAACCTGCTGATGCAGACGCTCTCGGACTTCCTGGACGCCCCCGTGGTGCGCCCGATGGTCGCCGAGACCACCTGTCTCGGCGCCGCCTACGCCGCCGGTCTCGCCGTCGGCTTCTGGGCCTCCACCGACGATCTGCGCCAGAACTGGCGCCGGGCCGCCGAATGGACCCCCCGCATGGACGCGGACACCCGCGACCGTGAGTACAAGAACTGGCTCAAGGCCGTCGAGCGGACCATGGGCTGGATCGAGGACGAGGAGTAAGAAACCGCAATGACCAGTCAGTCCACCCTGCAGTCCGTGCCTGCCCTGGGGACGCACCCGGCCTCCGGCTCCAACCCGAGCCGTGCCGAGACCCGGGAGCAGCTCTCCAAGGCGACGTACGACCTCCTCGTGATCGGCGGCGGCATCCTGGGCATCTCCACCGCCTGGCACGCCGCGCAGTCCGGCCTCAGGGTGGCCCTGGTCGACGCCGGCGACTTCGCCGGCGCCACCTCCTCCGCCTCCTCCAAGCTCCTGCACGGCGGTCTGCGCTACCTGCAGACCGGCGCGGTGAAGCTGGTGGCGGAGAACCACTTCGAGCGCCGTGCGGTCTCCCGCCAGGTGGCCCCCCACCTGGCGAACCCGCTCACCTTCTACCTCCCCGTGTACAAGGGCGGGCCGCACGGCGCGGCGAAGCTCGGGGCGGGCGTGTTCGCCTACTCCGCACTCTCCGCGTTCGGCGACGGCGTGGGCCACCTGCTCTCCCCCGCCAAGGCGGCGCGGGACGTGCCCGAGCTGCGCACCGAGAACCTCAGGGCCGTGGCCGTCTACGGCGACGACCAGATGAACGACGCGCGCATGGCGCTGATGACGGTCCGCGCGGCCGTCGAGGCGGGCGCGGTCGTCCTCAACCACGCCGAGGTGAGCGGACTGCGGTTCACCAAGGGCCGGGTGACCGGCGCGGAGCTGCGCGACCGCCTCTCCGGCGACGAGTTCGGCGTGAACGCCCGCCTGGTGCTGAACGCCACCGGCCCTTGGGTGGACCACCTGCGCCGCATGGAGGACCCGGACGCCGCGCCGTCCATCCGCCTGTCCAAGGGCGCGCACCTGGTCCTGAAGCGGACCGCGCCGTGGAAGGCCGCGCTGGCCACGCCGATCGACAAGTACCGCATCACCTTCGCCCTCCCCTGGGAGGACATGCTGCTGCTCGGCACCACCGACGAGGAGTACGAGGGCGACCCGGCGGACGTGTCCGTCAACGACAAGGACATAGCCCAGATCCTGGACGAGGCCGCGTTCTCCGTCCGGGACCAGCAGCTCCAGCGGGAGCTGATCACCTACGCCTTCGCCGGTCTGCGGGTGCTGCCGGGCGGTCCCGGCGACACCGCCAAGGCCAAGCGCGAGACGGTGGTGACCGAGGGCAGGGGCGGGATGCTGTCCGTGGCGGGCGGCAAGTGGACCACCTTCCGGCACATCGGCCGCACGGTGATGAGGAAGCTGGAGGAGCTGCCCGGCCACCCGCTCGGCGACGACTTCGAGCCGATCTCGACGCTGCCGAAGAAGCTGCCGCTGCCGGGCATCGCCAACCCGCGCGCGGTCGCCCACCGGCTGCTGGTGGACCGCCCGGCGCCCGGCCCGCGGATGGCCCCGGACACCGCCCGGCACCTGGCCACGCACTACGGCTCGCTGGCCTTCGACATCGCCCGGCTGGCGAACGAGAACCCGGAGCTGGGCGAGCGGGTCCACCCCGACGCCCCGGAGATCTGGGCGCAGGTCGTCTGGGCCCGCGACCACGAGTGGGCCGAGACGGCGGACGACGTGCTGCGCCGCCGTACGACGCTGACGATCCGCGGTCTGGCCACGGACGAGGTCCGGGCGAAGGTGCAGGGGCTGCTCGACGGCAAGTGACCGCCGGGTGACCCCGGTCACCGGTACGGGGCCGGCGCCCTCCGCAGGGGGAGCCGGCCCTCCGGCGCGCCCGCGTGCGCCGCGTCCCGCTCGCTCGGGCCGCCTCACGGCGCGTCAGCCGCCCTGGTCACGGGGCTGCTCGGGCCGGTCCGGCGCGTGGCGACGGAGCGGGGCCGCGGGGTGACGGAGGGTCAGCCGCCTCCGGCCCGGGGGCCGTGGCGACCGGAAGGTCCGGGATCGGCGATCATGGGTGTTCGGGTGGCCCGTACGGGTAGTGATGCGTTCACTCCCCCGTGCACGGGGGCTGCGGGCGCCCCCGCCGAACGCCGTAAGGTTGGTGGGTCAGGCGAGGGCACGTCGGAAGGAGGCGCTGGGTGATCGAGCTCGAGGGGGTTCCCGAGCTGATCGACCCGGTCATGGTGGCCGCGTTCGAGGGCTGGAACGATGCCGGCGACGCCGCTTCGACCGCGGTCGCGCACCTGGAGCGGGAGTGGAAGGGCGAGGTGTTCGCGGCGCTGGACGCCGAGGACTACTACGACTTCCAGGTCAACCGCCCCACGGTGTTCATGGACGGCGGCGTGCGCAAGATCACCTGGCCGACGACGCGGCTCTCCGTCGTCCGGGTCGGCGGCGACAAACCCCGTGACCTGGTGCTGGTGCGCGGGATCGAACCGTCCATGCGCTGGCGCTCGTTCTGCAACGAGCTGCTGGGCTTCGCGCACGAACTCGGGGTGGAGCTGGTGGTGGTCCTGGGCGCCCTGCTCGGCGACACCCCGCACACGCGTCCGGTCCCGATCAGCGGGACCACCTCGGACGCGGACCTGGCCCGCCGGATGGACCTGGAGGAGACCAAGTACGAGGGTCCCACCGGCATCGTGGGCGTCCTGCAGGAGGCGTGCGCGCACGCCGGCGTCCCGGCGGTCTCCCTGTGGGCGGCCGTGCCGCACTACGTCTCGCAGCCGCCCAACCCGAAGGCCACGCTGGCCCTGCTCAACCGGCTGGAGGACCTGCTCGACCTGCGCATCCCGCTGGGTGAGCTGCCGGAGGACGCGCGGGCCTGGCAGGTGGGCGTGGACCAGCTGGCCGCCGAGGACAGCGAGGTCGCCGAGTACGTGCAGACGCTGGAGGAGGCCCGGGACACCGCCGAGCTGCCGGAGGCGTCGGGCGAGGCCATCGCCCGCGAGTTCGAGCGGTATCTGCGGCGCCGGGACGGCGGCGGCCCCGCGTCGGGCGGCCACGCCACGGCGGACGGCGGCGACGGCTCGTACCTGCGCGACAGCCCCGGCGGCGGCCGCACCCGGCCGCCGATGCCGCCGAAGCCGGAGCCGGGGCCGGGATCGCAGCCGGAGCCGGACCAACGGTCCGGACCGGACCCGCGGCCGGGCGCCGGTCCGCGCCCGGAGAGCGATGCGGCGCCGGGCGACGAGGACTCGTCCGAGGACTGAGCCGGCAGCAGGGAGGGGCGGGGCGCTCGTGAGCGCCCCGCCCCTCCCTGCTGTGGCGGCCCACCACGCGGGCGGGCCGCCGGACCGTCAGAGCGCCACGCCGAGCAGGGCGTCCACGGCGCGCGACACCAGACCGGGCGCGCCCGTGTCCGTGCCGCCCCGCTCCTCCTGGAGCGCCGCCCAGCCGTCGACCGCGGCGAGCGCGGCCGGGGCGTCGAGGTCCTCGGCGAGGGCGTCGCGGATCTCCTCGACCAGCTTGTCGGCGGCCGGCCCGTCGGGGCGCGAGACGGCCGCGCGCCAGCGGCCGAGCCGGGCGACGGCGTCCTGGAGCACCTGGTCGGTCCACTCCCAGTCGGAGCGGTAGTGGTGGGCGAGCAGCGCCAGCCGGATCGCCGCCGGGTCCACGCCGTCGCGCCGCAGCCGGGAGACGAAGACGAGGTTGCCCTTGGACTTGGACATCTTCTCGCCGTCGAGGGCGACCATGCCGGCGTGGACGTAGGCCTTGGCCATGGGGAACTCGCCGGTGAGCACCTGGGCGTGCGAGGCGCCCATCTCGTGGTGCGGGAAGGCGAGGTCGGAGCCGCCGCCCTGGACGTCGAAGCCCATCCCGAGGTGGTCGAGGGCGATGGCCACGCACTCGATGTGCCAGCCGGGCCGGCCCGGTCCGAGCGAGCCGCCGTCCCAGCTGGGCTCGCCCTCGCGGGCGGCCATCCACAGCATCGGGTCGAGCGGGTTCTTCTTGCCGGGCCGGTCGGGGTCGCCGCCGCGCTCGGCCGACAGCAGCCGCATCGCGGCGGCGTCGAGGCGGGAGACCGAGCCGAAGCGCGGGTCGGACTCGACGGAGAAGTACACGTCCCCGTCCAGCTCGTACGCCGCTCCCAGCTCGCGCAGCCGCTCCACCAGCGGAACGATGCCGGGTATCGCCTCCACGGCGCCTATGTAGTGCCGGGGCGGCAGCATCCGCAGGGCGGTCATGTCCTCGCGGAACAGGGCCGTCTCCCGCTCGGCCAGCGCGACCCAGTCGAGGTCGTCGCGCTGCGCCCGCTCCAGCAGCGGATCGTCGACGTCGGTCACGTTCTGGACGTAGTGGACCTGCCGCTTGGTGTCGAGCCACACGCGCTGCACGAGGTCGAACGCGTTGTAGGTCGCCGCGTGACCCATGTGGGTCGCGTCGTACGGCGTGATGCCGCAGACGTAGATACGGGCGACGGGACCGGGGGTGAGGGTGACCAGTCCGCCGGTCGCGGTGTCGTGGATCCTCAGGTCGCGACCCTGACCAGGCAGGGCGGGGACCTCGGAAGCGGGCCAGGCATGCATGTCATGAGCGTAACCGGACCGCGGTCCCGTCAACGAACCGGACCGTGCCATATGGCCGGATAGGCGCTCTTGCCGGTTTCCCGCGCGTGTGCAGCCCCTGCCGGAGCGGCTCCCAGCCGGGTGCGCGGCTCGTGGGGACCCGCGTGTGCGGTTCCTCGGGGCCGGCCCGGCCGAAGGGGTGCGGGCACTTCCGGCGGCCCGGGCCGGCGGATGCGGCGCTCCCGGCGGGGCGGCGCCCGGCCGCTACACCGGCGGCCAGGGGATCGCCGGCCACTCGCCGCTCGGCTCGGGATGGACGCCGGAAGCGAGCAGGGCGTCCACCCGCGCGCGCGTGGCGTCCGTCTCGGCCGGGGTGATCAGCCCGGTCAGGCGGGCGGCGAGGGAGCCGCCCTCGCCGAGGGCGTCCCGCAGTCCCTTCAGGACGCCGAGCGCCTCAGCGGGCAGCGGCTCGCCGGCCCAGCCCCACAGCAGCGTGCGCAGTTTGTTCTCGACGTTGAAGGTGACGCCGTGGTCGATGCCGTACAGCCGGCCGTCCGCCGTGGGCAGCAGATGGCCGCCCTTGCGGTCGGCGTTGTTGAGCACCGCGTCCAGCACGGCGAGCCGGCGCAGCCGTGCGTCGTCGGCGTGCACCAGCAGCGCGGTGCGGTCCTCGTCGACCTCGGCGAAGCCGATGGCCCTCCAGCCGGGCCCGGGCTCCTCGGCGTCGATCAGGGCGAGCAGTGCGGCCTCCGGGTCGGCGTCGATCCACAGCTGGACCATGCCCTCGCCGTAGGGGCCGTCGCGCAGCACGGTGGGCGGCACCAGGCCCCAGCCGGTCGCCTCGGAGACCTCGTAGGCGGCCACCTCGCGCCCGGCGAGGGTGCCGTCGGGGAAGTCCCACAGCGGGCGCTCCCCGGCGACGGGCTTGTAGACGCAGGACGCCTCCCGGCCGTCGCGGGCGACCGTGCAGAACAGCGCCGCGTTGGAGGCCTCGCGGATGCGGCCGCGTACGGTCAGCTCACCGTGGGCGAGCAGCTCGACGCGGGCCGCGTCGGACGCCGTGCCCGGCGTCACGCTCCGCGGCGGTATCCGTTCTGTCGCGGACATACGTGTCCTTCCGGGTCCAGGGGCAGGCTGCACAGCGGGCACGGCGGCCGCCCGGCGTTGACGACGTCGAGGGCGCGTTTGGCGAAGGCCCGCGCCTGCGTGCCGGTGAGCCGGACCCGCAGCATCGGGGGTCCGTTCTCCTCGTCCTGGAGCAGCCGCTCCTCGGCCTCGGCGAGGTCCTCCTCGGTGTCGGCGTCGAGCTCGACCAGGGCCTGCGCCTCGACGATCATGCGCTGCTCCTCGCCGTCCCAGGCGAGCGCCATGGTGCCGACCCGGAACTCCTCCTCGACGGGTGTCTCCAGCGGGGCGGTGTCGGCGATCTCGGCGGGGGCCATGGCGGGCACGGGGGCGTTGCCGCCACTGCGCCGCACCACTTCGTCGAGCAGTTCGTCCATGCGCTCGGCGAGCGCGGCGACCTGCGTCTTCTCCAGGGCCACGCTGGTCACCCGGGAGCCGGCGGTGGCCTGGAGGAAGAACGTACGGCGTCCGGGCAGTCCGACCGTACCGGCCACGAAGCGGTCCGGGGGGTCGTAGAGGAACACCTGACGGGACACGTCCTGTCTCCATGGGATCGGGGGGAACGACTGGATGGGCGGGGGGCTGGGGTGCTGCCGAGGGAGGTCGGCGGCGACCGCTTCACCCTACTGCGGCCGACGATCACGGCGCGCCCGCGCCGCCCCCGACCGGTGCGTCGCCGTCCGCGGACTCCTCGCGGGGCGCCAGGGAGGCGAAGTCGCCGGTGTCGCCGAGCCGCACCAGGAAGGGGCGCAGCCGGGTGTAGCGGATCGCGGTGACGGAGCAGGGCTCGACGGAGATCCGCTGGAAGAGGTCGAGGTGCAGGCCGAGCGCGTCGGCGACGAGGGACTTGATGATGTCGCCGTGCGAACACATCAGGTAGACCGCGTCGGGGCCGTGGTCCCGCTCCACGCGCGCGTTCCACTCGCGCACCGCCTCGGCGGCGCGGTGCTGCATCGCGCGCATGGACTCGCCGCCGGGGAAGGCCGCCGCCGTGGGGTGCGCCTGCACCACCTCCATCAGCGGCTCGTCCTTGAGTTCGGCGAGCTTGCGGCCGGACCAGTCGCCGTAGTGGCACTCCCCGATGCGTTCGTCGGTGTGCGCGCTCAGCTCGGGCCGTGCGTCCAGGAGTGGCTGTACGGTCTCCTGGCAGCGCCGCAGCGGGCTGGTGACGACCTCGGCGATCGACAGGCCGGCGAGCCGGCCGGGCAGTGCGGCGGCCTGCGCGGCGCCGCGCTCGTCGAGGGCGACGCCGGGGGTCCAGCCGGCGAGCAGTCCCTCCGTGTTGGCGGTGGAGCGTCCGTGCCTGACGAGGATCAACGTGGGCATGCGGCCAGGGTAGGCGTACCGGTGACTCCGGCGTGGGCCGGGTGAGAGGAGAACACGCTCCGTGATCGTGGACTGTGGTATCTACCGCGACGGGCGCCGCACGGAGGGCCCGGAGGACTTCTCCGACGCCCTGGACCAGGCACGGGCGGCCGGCGGGTTCGTGTGGGTGGGCCTGCACGAGCCGAGCGAGGAGGAGTTCGCGCTGGTCAGCGAGGAGTTCGCGCTGCACGCGCTGGCGGTCGAGGATGCCCTGAAGGCTCACCAGCGGCCCAAGCTGGAGGTCTACGACGACTCGCTGTTCGTGGTCCTCAAGCCGGTGGTGTACGAGCCGCACAGCGACACCGTCTCGACCGGCGAGATCATGATCTTCCTGGGCGACTCGTTCGTGGTGACGGTCCGGCACGGCGAGGGCGACGGGCTGACCGCCGTCCGGCACCGCCTGGAGCAGGAGCCGGAGATGCTGGGCAAGGGCCCGACCGCCGTGCTCTACGCCATCGCCGACACGGTCGTCGACCACTATCTGGACGTGGCGACCGAACTCCAGACCGACCTGGAGGAGCTGGAGGCGGAGGTCTTCTCGCCGGAGCGGGGCGGCTCGCGCAACACCGCCTCGCGGATCTACAACTTCAAGCGCCAGATCACCGAGTTCAGACGTGCGACGGGTCCGCTGGCGCTGCCGATGTCCCGCCTCGGCGGCACCGGCCAGAGCGCCTTCGCGACGGCGGTGCCGTTCGTGGACGACAAGGCCCGGCCCTTCTTCCGGGACGTCAGCGACCATCTGACCCGCGTCAACGAGTCCGTGGAGAGCCTGGACCGGCTGGTCTCGGACATCCTGTCCGCGCACCTGGCCCAGACCGGGGTCCAGCAGAACGACGACATGCGCAAGATCTCCGCGTGGGCGGCGATGGCCGCCATACCGACGATGCTCGCCGGCATCTACGGGATGAACTTCGAGCACATGCCCGAGCTGCACTGGGTGTGGGCGTATCCGGCGGTGATCGGTCTGATGGCGGTGCTGGAAGTGGTGCTGTACCGGACGTTCAAGCAGCGCGGGTGGCTGTAAGGGCCGGGGCGGCCGCCGTGCGGCTGAGAGGGTTCGGCGGGCCGTGGCGGCCGTGCGGGGCAGGCTCAGACGGCGGGCTCAGGGGCCGGTACGGGCGGGCTGCCGAGGGGGTCGCGGCGCTCCGGCATCGCCAGGGACGTCATCCGGCGCCAGCCGGTCAGCCGTTCGTAGCGGTGCACGGCGTGGATGCCGGCCGCGAGCAACGCCGAGCGAGCCGGCGACCAGCCGAGGATGCGGCCCATCCGGGCCGTGACGGCGAGGCTGACGTCGCGGTGGACGCCGATCTCGGCGAGCGCGCAGGCACGCAGCGTCCGCTGGATGGCGCGGCCGTGCCCGGCGGCGGCCAGCCGTAGCAGTTCCTCGTGGCAGTAGGCGAGGTGGGCGTCCTCGTCGGCGGCGATCATCCGCACCGCCCGGCCCAGTTCG
This sequence comes from Streptomyces sp. NPDC093260, assembly GCF_040683715.1. Classification (NCBI taxonomy): domain Bacteria; kingdom Bacillati; phylum Actinomycetota; class Actinomycetes; order Kitasatosporales; family Streptomycetaceae; genus Streptomyces; species Streptomyces sp. NPDC093260. Next base: position 77,528 of record NZ_JBFBEK010000009.1, on the reverse strand, counting down.
GGATGGTCGCCGAAGTGCCGGCACAGCAGGGCCATCTGCTCGGCGGCGCGCTGCTCGGTGACCCTGCTGTGGGCGAGGTAGACGATGATGTCGTGCACGGTGAGGGGCCGGTCGGACTCCAGCCGCTGGTGGGCGAGACCGATGCCGCGCCGTTCCAGGAGCATCGTGTAGTCGGCCTCGGGCGGCACCGGGACCGGGTCCAGGCCGCGTCGGCGCAGCAGGGCGCGGAAGATCCGGCCGTGCTTGTCCTCGTCCGCGCCGTGGCGGGCGATCCTCGGCGCGAGGTCGCGGCACTCGGGGGGCGCGAGGGCGGCGATCCGCCCGTTCTCCCAGCCGCCCTGGGCCTCTCCGCCGGCCGCGATCGAGCAGAACAGCCGGAAGGACTCGTCGTGGTCGAGGATCTCCTGGTACAGGCTCCCGGGTGAGAGCATCGTGCCACCTTCCCGCCGCACCGCCGGCCGTCGCGCAGGACGAGTCAAATGCGGGCGCGGGGGCGCCGCAACAGCGGGCGGGGCCCGCTCGGCCGAACGGCGCAGCGGTTGCCCGCCGCGCGCCCGTAACCGGGCGGGGCGGGGGGCGTTGTTCCCGGTGACGGCGGCCGTGGCGGGGAAGTCCCCCGAGCCCCCACCACGGCCGCGAGAACCCGAGGCGGCCTCGTTCCGCGCCGCGTACACTCCCCCGCGCCGGTGACACCGCGCCCTCCGAGGCTCTGCGGCCCCGCCGGGCGCCGTGGTGGTGCCGCGCGCCTCAGGCCAGACCGGCGCGCTCCAGGGCCTCGGTGCCGGCGCGGAGGGCGGCGACCCGCTCGTCCAGCGTGAAACCGGCGGGGGCGAGGGTCAGCGTGGTGACGCCGGCCGCGGCGTAGGCCTTCATCCGGTCGGCGATCCGGTCGACGGAGCCGAGCAGGGTCGTCCGGTCGATCAGGTCGTGCGGAACGGCGGCCGCGGCGCCCTGCTTGTCGCCGGACAGGTACTTCTCCTGGATCTCGGCGGCCTCCTGCTCGTACCCCATGCGCTGGGCCAGCCGGTTGTAGAAGTTCTGCTGCCGGCTGCCCATACCGCCGACGTAGAGCGCCGTGTAGGGGCGGAAGGTGTCGGCGAGCGCGGCCACGTCCCCGTCCTCGCCGAGGGCGAGCGGCACGGTCGGGCAGACGTCGAAGCCGTCCATCGTCAGGCCCGCCTTCTCGCGGCCGGCCCGCAGCGGCTTGATCGCGGTCTCCTCCAGGTGCTCGGCTGAGGGGAAGATCAGCAGCGCGCCGTCGGCGATCTCGCCGGTCTGCTCCAGGTTCTTCGGGCCGATGGCGGCGATGTAGAGCGGGATGTGCTCGCGCTGCGGGTGCACGGTCAGCTTGATCGGCTTGCCGGGACCTCCGGGCAGCGGCAGCGTCCAGTGCTCGCCCTCGTACGTCAGCCGCTCGCGGGACATGGCCTTGCGGACGATCTCGACGTATTCGCGGGTGCGGGCCAGCGGCTTGTCGAACCTGACGCCGTACCAGCCCTCGGACACCTGCGGCCCCGAGACGCCGAGGCCGAGGCGGAACCGGCCGCCGGACAGCGAGTCGAGCGTGGCGGCGGTCATCGCCGCCATCGCGGGCTGGCGGGCCGGGATCTGGAAGATGGCCGAGCCGACGTCGATGCGTTCGGTCTGCGCGGCCACCCACGAGAGCACGGTGGCCGCGTCCGAACCGTAGGCCTCGGCGGCCCAGCACACGGAGTATCCGAGCCGGTCCGCCTCCTGGGCGACGGCCAGGTTGTCCGCGTCCATCCCGGAGCCCCAGTAGCCGAGATTGATCCCGAGCCGCATGCCGCATCCCCTTACCGCTGAGTAACGTTCCTGTCGCGGGAGACAGTAGCGCGGGGCGGCTCGGATGCGGCAGACCGCGTGGGTGTGACAGCCGCCTCGCGCGGCGGTCGGGGGCCTCGCGGGGCTGGTCCACGGGGGCGGGACGAGGTTGTCCACAGGGGCGCGAGCGGGTTGTCCACAGGGTGGCCCGCGCCTGCCCCCTGGCCAGTAATCTCGGCGTCCATGGAGCAGAGGCATCTCGGCCGTACCGGCCTGCGCGTGTCCCGCATCGGGCTCGGCACCCTGACCTGGGGCCGGGACACCGACGAGCACGACGCCGCGGACATGCTGAAGGCGTTCTGGGAGGCGGGCGGCACCCTCGTCGACACGGCGGACGTGTACGGCGACGGGGAGGCCGAGTACCTGCTCGGGCGGCTCATGGACGGCCTGGTGCCCCGCCGTGACCTGGTCGTCTCCACCAAGGCGGGCAGCGTCCCCGACCCGGACCGCCGTTTCGACGGCTCCCGCGGCCATCTGCTGGCGGCCCTGGACGCCTCGCTCGCCCGCCTCGGCACGGACCACGTCGACGTGTGGCACGTGCACGCGTACGACCCCGGGACGCCGCTGGAGGAGACCTTGCAGGCCCTCGACCTGGCCGTCGGCAGCGGCCGGGTGCGCTACGCGGGGGTCTCCAACTTCTGCGGCTGGCAGCTGGCCAAGGCGGCGACCTGGCAGCTGGCCGCGCCGGGCGCCCGGATTCGGCTGGCGAGCACGCAGATGGAGTACTCCCTGCTGCAGCGGGGCGTCGAGCGGGAGGTGCTGCCGGCGGCGCTCGACCTCGGCGTCGGGCTGCTGCCCTCCTCGCCGCTGGGCCGGGGCGTGCTGACCGGCAAGTACCGCAACGCGACTCCGCCCGACTCGCGGGGCGCCTCGGAGCATCTGGCGCCGTTCGTCGAGCCCTATCTCGACGACACGGCGAGGCGCGTCGTGGACGCGGTGACGACGGCGGCGGACGGGCTGGCGGTGACCCCGCTCCAGGTCGCCCTCGCCTGGGTCCGGGACCGGCCCGGCGTGACCGCGCCCATCATCGGTCCTCGCACGCTCCAGCAGCTCACGGCGGCGTTGTCAGTGGAGGCGCTTAGTCTTCCTGACGAGATCTGCCGGGCTCTCGACGATGTGTCGGCGCCCGTGCACCGCTATCCCGATCACGACTGGAGCACGCTGTGAGCACGGAGCCGGAGACCACGCAGAAGGCCGGGCCGGGGAGCCCGGACCCGGAGGTGGACCCCTCGGCGGCCCGGGACCCGCGGGAGGGCACGCCGGACGAGGGCCGGGTGCCGGGAGACGAGGCGGTGGCCGGGGACGCGACGGAGGGCACGGCCGCGGGCGACGAGACGGTGCACGACGGCGAGGCGGCCGAGGGCGCAGGGGCCGGTTCGGAGGCCGGGGCTCAGGACTCCGGCGCGGCCGCGAACGGTTCGGCGAAGCCGGATTCGAGCCGGGGCTCCGGGGCCGGCGCGGAAGCCTCGGGCGAGGCTTCCGCAGCGGACGTGGAAGACGCAGGCCGGGGCGTTGCCGAAGCGGGCGCGGAAGACTCCGCCGCAGGCTCCGGTGCGGACGCGGGCGAGGGCTCGGACGCGGGCTCCGGTCCCGGGGCGGACGCGGACGCCGGGGGTGCGGCCGGGAAGATGTCCGAGGCGGAGGCCGAGCTGGCGGCGCAGCGGGCCGAGCGGGGGCGGATCGAGCGGCGGAAGGCCGAGAAGAAGGGGCCGGTCGAGAGCGGGGCCAAGCTCAGCGGCCGGGCGGCCGACCTGCTCGCGGCGGTGCGGGCCGTCGAGAGCGGCGAGAAGCCCGCGGCGGCGGTGTTCACGCCGCCCGAGCCGGAGCCCGCGCGGCGCAGGGCGGCCCCCGAGCCGGTCCGGCGGCCGGGCCCCGTGACGGCCGGGGCCGGCGCCGTCCCCGCGGCGCCCGCGCCCGAGACGGTACAGGCCGTGCGTCAGGTGCTGACCGCGGGCGGCGCCCCGGAGTCGCTGGCCCTGCCGGTGGCGACGGCGCTCGGCGAGCGCGCGGCGGACCGGCTGCGCGCCGACCCGTGGCAGTTGCTGCACATCACGGGCGTGCGGCCGGAGCAGGCCGACGGTTTCGCGCGGGCGCTGCTCGGCGCGGAGAGCCGCCCCGACGACGAGCGGCGCGGCCGTGCCTTCACGGTCTGGCTGCTGGAGCAGGCGGCCCTCGCCGGGCACACGTCCCTGGAGGCGCCGGCGTTGACCTCCGCGCTGGCTCTGCGCGGGGTGCCCGACGCGGACGCGGCCCTGCAGAGCGCGCTCGCGGAGGGCGAGGCCCTGGTGTTCCAGGACGCCCTGGAGGATCCGGGCGCACCGGCCCCCGCCCCGGAAGCGGACGGGGACGGGGACGGGGAGGAGACCGGCGAGGAACGGCCGGTACGGGTACTCGTCGGCCTTGAGCGGTACGCGCTCGCCGAGGAGAGCCTGGCCGACGGACTGGCCCGGCTGATCAACTCGGCACCGGGCGAGCACGGCACGGCCGAGGGCTGGGAGCAGGCCGCGGCCGCGGCCCGGGGCTCGGCCGGTGAGTTGATCCGCGCGGTGTCGGGGCACGGCCTGGTGCTGCACACGGGCGGTGAGGCGTCCCGTGCCGAACCGGCCCGGCTGCTGGCGGGGGCACGGGTGCTCGGGCTGCGCGCCTGGGCGGCCACCCACAGTCCCCTGGGCCGGGACGGCTTCACGGAACTGCTCCGCGCGACCGACGCCGGCCAGGGCGCGCCCGACGCGGGGCGCGCACCACGGACGGAAGGCGGCCCCGCGGGTCACGCACGGACCGGGCAGGGAGGGGACGGCGTGCCCGGGGGCGCTCAGAGCCGTGCCGTCGCCACCGTGGCCGGGCTGCTGTCGGGTGCGGAGGGGCCGGGGCGGGACGCCGACGGCGCGCTCGACCTGGACCTCCTCGTCGTGCTCGACGCCCCGCAACTGGACGTGGAGACGGCGGCCCTGCTCGTGGAGTCGCTGCCGGACGGGGCCCGGCTGGTTCTGTCCGGGGACCCGGCGGTGCTGTGGTCGGTGGGACCCGGCCGGGTCTTCGCCGATCTGCTGGCCGCCCGGGTGTGCCCGCACATCGCCTCGCGGCTGCCGGACCCGGGACCGCTGGGCGAGCTGGTCTCCGGCATCGGCGTCGGCGAGCTGACCCAGGTCGCGGCGCCCGGCAAGGAGGTCGTGATCGTCCCGGTGCGCGACGCGGGCGAGGCCGTGCACCGGACGGTGCAGCTCGTCGCGGACTCGGTGCCCCGGGCGATCGGCGTGCCGGCCGAGCAGACGGTGGTGATCACCCCGGGCCATGGCGGCGCGGCGGGCACGCGCGTGCTCAACGCGGCGCTGAAGGAACGGCTCAATCCGGGCCCCGGCCGGTTCGGCGGCTTCGACCCGGGCGACCGGATCGCCTACTCCCCCGTCCCCGGCCGTACGCTGCCGGGCCGGGTGGTGGCGGCCGACGCCGAGGGATTGCACCTGTCGTGCTCGGGCGTCCCCGTGGTCGTGCCGAGGGAGCGGGTGGAGGCCTCCGTGCGGCACGGATGGGCGCTGACGGCGCATCAGGCCGTGGGCGGCCGGTGGCCGGCGGCGGTCGTGGTGCTGCCGGGGGACGCGGCGCAGGCGCTCAGCCGGCCGTGGGTCTACACGGCGTTCAGCCGGGCCGGCCGCCATCTGTCCGTGGTGCATGGGGTGGAGCAGGCGCTGCCGCGGGCCGTGGCCGAGGTGCCGGCCAGACCGCGCACCACCCGGCTGTCCCTCCTGCTCGCCGCACAGGCGGCCCAGGCCGCTCAAGCACGGACCGAGGAGGGGGCCGAGGCGTGACCCGGAGGCCGGGCGCGGCCGGGGGCCGCGCCCGGAACGGTCCTAACGGTCCGTCGTGTCCAGCGGTTCGATGTCGTCGTCGTCCTCGGCGAGACCGGTGGTGACCATGTCCTCGATGTCGTCCTCGTCCTCGTCGTCCTCCTCGTCGAGGTCGTCGTCGAAGACCGTGCTGACGTCGAAGCGGCACACCACCTGCTGCGGATCGACGTGTTCGAAGGGCGCCTCCAGCCACTCGCCGGGGTCGGCCGGTTCGTCCGAGGCAGTGACCCAGAGCGTGGAGTCGCCCTCCTCCAGACCGAACTCCTTGTGCCGGGAGGCGATCTCGTCCGCCTCGAACTCGCCGAAGAGCGTGCCGAGAGCGCCGTGCACCGTCCCGGTGGCGCCCGCGCCGATGCCGGCGCCGGCCTCCACGTCCGCGGCCTCGATCCGCTGGGCCTGGGCCAGCAGCCGCTGGGGCTCGGCCACGGCGTAGTCGCGGCGGATCAGCACGCTGATCGCGTTCGGCTCCTCCGGCCCCGTGTACGGCGGCAGCGAGTCCTCACCGGGGATCTCGAAGGGGGTGACTTCGTCGTAGCGGTCGTAGAGCAGTTCGTCGTACACCTCCGCGGCCGCGGCAAGCTCGTTGAACGCCTCGTAGACGGCCGGGTCGTCCTCCCCCGACCTGCGTTCGACCGCGGCCAGGTGGCGGTCGAGCGCGGTCTTGACCGCCTCGGCGGCGGCACGTACCTCGGCAGCGGTGGGCTGCGCAGCATCAGACATAGTGCAGACGCTATCCGTACCGGGCCCCAGCCCGCACAATAGATGCGATGCCGGAATACGAATTTGTCGACGTGTACGTGCCGCGCGGGGTCTCCCGCAAGGAGACGACCCGTCTGCTGACCGACCACGCCGAGTACGGACACTGGGAGCTGTACCGCCTGAGCTTGCTGCGCGACGGCAGTCGCAGGGTGCGCCTGCGTCGGCGGATCATCCGCCAGGTGCGCGCCACGTGGTGAGCTGAGGGGGCCGCAGCCGACGCCGCAGCGGGCTCCGCGTACACACGCGGAGCCCGCTCTGTCATGTCCACGGCCCTCACGGTCGTGGTCCGGGGCCGGACCACGGGACCCGTCGGGGCCGCCCCGTCATACCTGGGTGGCCCGCGCCCTGCGGTACAGGACGGCGCCGGCCAGCAGCGCGCCCGCACCGACCGGCAGGACGAGGCCCATCGGCAGCTCACTGCCGGTGTGGGCGAGCTGTCCCCCGCTGCCGGGCGTGGTCACGGTCTGGGTGCCCGGATGGTTGACGTGCACCGCACCGCCGGGCGTCTTGCCACCCGTGCCGGGCGGAGTGGCCGGCGTGCCGGGGTGATTGGGAGTGCCCGGGTTGCCGGGGGTTCCGGGGTTGCCGGGGGTTCCGGGGTTCCCGGGCGTACCCGGGGTCCCGGGGTTGCCCGGTGTACCAGGGTTGCCCGGCGTACCGGGGTTCCCAGGCGTCCCCGGGTTGCCGGGATGACCGGGGTTCCCCGGATTACCGGGGGAGCCCGGGTTGCCCGGCGGGTTGTGGTGGCCTCCGTTGGCGCAGCCGTTGCCGAGCGCGGCGTTGCCGACGCCGACCACGTTGACGCTGTTGCCGCAGACGTTCACCGGGACGTCGACCGGCACCTGGACGTGGTTGCCGGAGCCGACGCCGGGCGAGTCGCTCGCGTGCCCACCGGCGTGCGAGCCGCCGTGGCCGCTGCCGCCGTTCCCCCCGGACGAGTCACCGCCGCCCGGATTGGCGCACTTGTTGCCCGCCGCCGGGTTGAGCAGCCCCACGACGTTGACGGTGTTGCCGCAGACGTTCACCGGGATGTGCACCGGCACCTGGACCGTGTTGCCGGACAGCACGCCCGGCGAGCCGGACGAGAACCCGGACGCTCCCGCGTCGGCGTGCGCCGCGCCGCTCGCGGCGGCGATCACGCCGGTGGCCGCGGCCACGGTCATCAGGCCCTTGCGGGTGACCTGTCGCATGTACTGAATCCCTGCTTTCGACTTTTCGAACCTTCCGGAACGCGCGTTCGCGACGGAATCGGGAATTCGCCGTCGTGACCACGCGGAAAAACCGGTCGGCCCCGGAGCGCATGGCGCGCGCTCTCGGGGCCGACGGGTTCAGACCCCCCACGGAGTCGATGAGGTCAGACCCTCACGGGGCGGTGCACAACGTCAGTGGTTGATGCAGGTGTTGCCGAAGGCGGGGTTCAGCAGCCCGATCACCGAGATCGTGTTGCCGCAGACGTTCACCGGCACGTGCACGGGCACCTGCACCACGTTGCCGGAGGCGACACCCGGGGAGTGCAGGGCGGCACCCTGGGCGCCGGAGTCGGCGGCGGCCATGCCGGCACCCGCGAGAACCAGTCCACCGGTGGCAACCGCAGCAGCGACGACCTTCTTGATCATTATTCCTCCTCGTTGGCAAAAGCGATCTCACCTTGCCGATCGCAATACCTGTAACGAGGCTGAACCATTGGAGCTACGAGCTTATCGTCGCATTCACCCTTCTCAGTCACTCTCGTACGCGCGCCCGAATTTCCGGGCCGGAAAAGGCGCGCCGGAACCTCTCCTCAGGAGGCGTCGATGAACCGGTCGAGCACGCGTACGCCGAACTTCAGACCGTCCACCGGCACCCGCTCGTCCACGCCGTGGAACATGCCAGCGAAGTCCAGCTCCGGCGGCAGCTTCAGCGGGGCGAAGCCGAAGCCGCGGATGCCGAGGTCGTCGAAGGACTTGGCGTCGGTGCCGCCGGAGAGCATGTACGGCACCGCCTTGGCGACCGGGTCCTCGGCCAGCAGCGCGGACTGCATCGCGTCCACCAGGGCGCCGTCGAAGGTGGTCTCGACGGCCTTGTCCGAGTGCACGTCCTCGCGCTTGACCCGGGGGCCGAGGATGCGGTCCAGGTCGGCCAGGAACTCCTCCTCGAAGCCGGGCAGGAACCGCCCGTCCACGTGCGCCGTGGCCTCGCCCGGGATGACGTTGACCTTGTACCCCGCGCCGAGCTGGGTCGGGTTGGCGGTGTTGCCGAGGGTCGCGCCGATGAGCTTGGCGATGCCGCCGAGCTTGGCGAGGGTGCCCTCCATGTTCTCCGGGTCCAGCTCGGTGCCGAGCGCGTCGCCCAACTCGTCGAGGAAGGCCCGGGTGGTTTTGGTCACCCGCACCGGGAACTTGTGCCGGCCGAGGCGGGCGACGGCCTCCGACAGCTCGGTGATGGCGTTGTCCCGGTGGATCATGGAGCCGTGCCCGGCGGTGCCGGCCACGGTCAGCTTCATCCAGTGCATGCCCTTCTCGGCCGTCTGGATCAGATAGAGCCGCCGCTGCTCGCTGACCGTGAAGGAGAAGCCGCCGACCTCGCTGATCGCCTCGGTGACCCCCTCGAAGAGATCGGGATGGTGGTCGACCAGATGGCGGGCGCCGTAGGTGCCGCCGGCCTCCTCGTCGGCGAGGAAGGCGAGCACGATGTCGCGTGGGGGCTTGCGGCCGCTGCGCAGCCGGTCGCGCACGACGGCCAGCGTCATCGCGTCCATGTCCTTCATGTCGACCGCGCCGCGGCCCCACACGCACCCGTCGGCGATCTCGCCGGAGAAGGGGTGGTGGGTCCAGTCGTCGGCGTTGGCCGGCACGACGTCGGTGTGGCCGTGGATCAGCAGCGCGGGCCGGGACGGGTCCTCGCCCTCGATGCGGGCCACGGTGGAGGCGCGGCCGGGGTGCGACTCGAAGATCGTCGGCTCCAGCCCCACCTCGGCGAGCTTCTCGGCGACATACTCGGCGGCCTTGCGCTCGCCCGGGCCGGAGTGGTCGCCGTAGTTGCTGGTGTCGATCTGGATCAGCTCGCTGCAGAGGTCCACGACCTCGTCCTCGCCGGTGACGCCCCTGGCGGTGTCCGTCTCGCTCACGCTGCTTCCTCCCGCTGTGTGCTGGTGGTCCACCTCGAGTACCGGTGGTCCACTCATCCTCTCCCCCGTCCGCCCGTGGCCCCAAGACAGGGCCCGGCCCGATACACCGCGTTCACATCGGCGGCGCGGCGCAGGGCACGGCGCACACGGCGCACCGGGGTGATCGGGCCGGCTCGAAAGCCTGGTAATGTTTCCTTCGTCGCCGCGAGGGGAACACCCCGCGCGACAGACACCTTGTCCGGGTGGCGGAATGGCAGACGCGCTAGCTTGAGGTGCTAGTGCCCTTTATCGGGCGTGGGGGTTCAAGTCCCCCCTCGGACACCACTGCGAAAGCGGCGCCGACCGAGTCGGCGCCGCTTTCGTGTGTCGTCCCTCGTGCGCTCATCCGTGGGCCGGGGTCATGTGGTCCGTGAACCAGTCGCGGGCCAGGTCGGTGACCGCTTCCAGGGCGCCGGGCTCCTCGAAGAGGTGGGTGGCGCCGGGGACGGTCGTCAGGTGGTTCTCGCAGGTCAGCTGGGTCTGGGCCTGACGGTTGAGGGCGAGGACCGTGTGGTCCGCGCCGCCGACGACCAGCAGGGTGGGAGCCGTCACCGAGGACAGTGCGGGTCCGGTCAGGTCGGGGCGTCCGCCGCGGGAGACCACGGCGGCGATCCGCGCGTTCGGTGCGGCGGCGGCGCGCAGGGCCGCGGCCGCACCGGTGCTGGCGCCGAAGTAGCCGACGGGCGGGTTCCCGGCTTCGGGCAGGGCGCGCAGGTGGTCGGTGACGGCCGCCAGGCGGGCCGCCAGCAGGCCGATGTCGAACACCTTGGCCCGGTCGCCCGCCTCCTCCTCGGTGAGCAGGTCGAACAGGAGCGTGCCGAGGCCGGCGCGGTTGAGGCCGGCGGCGACGAAGCGGTTGCGCGGGCTGTGCCGTCCGCTGCCGCTGCCGTGGGCGAAGACGACGACGCCCAGCGCGTCGGCGGGCACCGTCAGACGCCCGGTCAGACGGGCGGGGCCGATGTCCAGTGCCGTCTCCCGGTCGACCTCCGGGCGGGCTCCGCCCGCCCGCGCCCGGCGCAGACAGGCCACCACGTCGTCATCGTCGAGCTGGGTGAAGTCGTCGTAGAACTGGCCGACCGCGAAGAAGCCGGCCGGGGTCTCCAGGCTGATCAGTTCGTCGGCCTCCCCGGCCAGCCGCGCCGTCCAGTCCGGGGGCGCCACCGGCACCGCCAGCACGGTCCGGGCGGCGCCCCGGGCGCGTACCGTGCGGCAGGCGGCGCGGGCCGTCGAGCCGGTGGCCACCCCGTCGTCCACCAGCACCACGGTCCGTCCGGCGACGGCGGCCGGCGGGCGCTCGCCGCGGTAGCGGGCGGCGCGCCGGTCCAGTTCGCGGCGCTCGCGTTCCTCGACCCGGGCCAGGACGCGGTCCGGCACCCCGGCCCGGCCGGCCACGGCCTCGTCGATCACGCGCACCCCGTCCTCGCCGATCGCCCCCATGGCCAGCTCGGGCTGCGAGGGGACGCCGAGCTTGCGCACCAGGCACAGGTCGAGGGGTGCGCCGAGGGTCGCCGCGACCTCGGCGGCGACCGGCACGCCACCGCGGGGCAGTCCGAGCACCACCACGTCCTGTCCGCTCAGGTGCGCCAGCCGGTCGCCCAGCCGCCTGCCCGCCTCCGGGCGGTCCCTGAAGAGCACGGCCGGCGCCTCACTCGCGGGGCGACCAGAGCGGGGCGGGCGGTGTCGCCTCGGGCGCTCCGACCGCCTCGATGTCGCCCGCGGCGGCGCGCAGCAGATCGTGGCCGAGGGCGATGAGGGCGCGTCCGGCGGCGAGTTCGTCGCCGATCTCGGGGACCGCCGGGTCGTAGGGGTTGCGGCGGGCCTCCGCGCAGGTCTCCAGGACGTTGTCGCCTGTGTCCAGGACGATCCGGGCCGTGGTGTCCGGGTCGTGTTCGGACAGGTAGAGGTTCAGCCGCCACTCCCTGACGGACGGGGGCCGGCTGTCGGCGGGTCGCGTCATCGTCCGTCCCTCCTCAGCTGTGGTCACCGGTTCTCGGCTCGTGGCCGCCGGTTCGCTCGTCGTCCCTTCCACTGTGCCCCCGCCGGGCGGGGGCGGCACCACGGCGGCCGGTGCCGGGCGGCTGCCGGGCGGCTGCCGGGCGCGGGCAGAATGGGGGCCATGACCACGCGTTCCTGCCCGTGCGGGCTGCCCGAGCCGTACGAGAAGTGCTGCGGCCGTTTCCACTCGGGGGCCGCCGCGGTGCCGACCGCCGAGGCGCTGATGCGGTCTCGGTACTGCGCCTTCGTGCGCGGGGACGCGGCCTATCTGCTGCGCACCTGGCACCCGCGGACCCGGCCGGTGCGGCTGGAACTCGACCCCGGGATGCGCTGGAGGGGGCTGGAGATCCTCGGCGCGACGGGCGGCACCGCCTTCCACACCACCGGCACCGTGACGTTCCGCGCCTCCTACCGGGGCGGTTCACTGCACGAGCACAGTCGGTTCGAGCGGGTCGAGGGGGCGTGGGTGTACGTCGACGGGGACTTTCCCGAGTAGCGGCGGGCGGCCCGCGCTGACGGGCTTCCCGGTGCGCTACGGCGCCAGGATGTCCAGTTCCTGCAGGGCGCCGACCGTGATCTCGCGGGTGAGCTGCTCGGCGCGTTCGGCGTCGCCGGCGCGGACCGCCTCGGCGACCCGGACGTGCAGGGTGACGGCGGCCGGGTCGGGGTCCTCGAACATGACCTCGTGCTGGGTGCGCCCGGTCAGCACCTCCGCGACGACGTCGCCGAGGCGGGCGAACATCTCGTTGCCCGAGGCGCACAGGATCACCCGGTGGAAGGCGACGTCGTGCAGGAGGTACTGGTCCAGGCGGTGGCCGCGTGAGTTGGCCACCATGCCGAGGGCGCACTCGGTGAGTTCCGAGCACTGCTCGGGCGTGGCGTGCCGGGCGGCGAGGCCGGCCGCGACGGGTTCGACCGCCGAGCGCAGCACGGTCAGGGAGCGCAGTTGCCGGGCGCGGTCGGCCCCGGCGAGGCGCCAGCGGATGACCTGCGGGTCATAGACGTTCCACTCGTGCGCCGGGAGCACCGTGACGCCGACGCGGCGGCGGGACGCGACCAGGTGCATGGACTCCAGCACGCGGACCGCCTCGCGCATCACGGAGCGCGACACATCGAAACTCTGTGCGAGTTCGTCGGTGCGCAGCACGCTGCCCGGAGGGTAGTCGCCGGCGGTGATGGCGGGGCCGAGGGCGTCCAGGACGCGGCCGTGCAGCCCCCGGCCCGGTGTGGTCATGGACTCAGCGTACGGGGTGGATCACGCGCTGAAAAAGTCAGACTTATATGTCACAGACTCTTGAATTCGTCGTACCTAATAGGTTTCAGTGTGGCGACGCCGGATGTCGGCGTCGCATGTCGAGGAAGACAGCGAGGCAGTGATGCGCACCCCCCACGTCGTCGTGGTGATGGGCGTCGCCGGCACGGGCAAGACCACGATCGGTCCCCTGCTCGCCGACCGGCTCGGCGTCCCGTACGCCGAGGGCGACGACTTCCATCCGCAGGCCAACATCGACAAGATGTCGGCCGGGACGCCGCTCGACGACGAGGACCGGTGGCCGTGGCTGGACGCCATCGGCGCCTGGGCGCACGGGCGGGCCGGACTCGGCGGGGTGGTGAGCAGCTCGGCGCTGAAGCGGTCGTACCGCGACCGGCTCCGGGCCGCGGCTCCGGATGTCGTCTTCGTCCATCTGACGGGCGACCGGAAGCTCATCGAGGACCGCATGGGGCACCGTCAGGGGCACTTCATGCCGACCGCCCTGCTGGACTCCCAGTTCGCCACGCTCCAGCCGCTCGAAGCGGACGAGCGGGGCGTGGCGGTGGACGTGGCCGGATCTCCCGAGGAGATCACCGCGCGCGCCGTCGCCGCCCTGGACGACCTCGACGCCGCCACCCCGCCGGCCGGGGCCGCACCGTCCCCCCGGTGACGTCTCTCCCCCACGGCCGCCGGCCGCGGCACACCTGAACCCCACCCCTCTTCACTCCCAAGGGATCACCCCCGTGACCAGACTCAGCGTCGAGATGCTGGCAGCGGACGCGCCCTCGCCGATCACCTCGGCCGGACACGCTCAGCTGGGCATCGCCGTCCTGGCGGGCATCGCCGTCATCGTCCTGCTCATCACCAAGTTCAAGTTGCACGCCTTCCTGTCACTGACCATCGGGTCGCTGGTGCTCGGCGCGGTCGCCGGGGCGCCCCTGGACAAGGCGATCACCAGCTTCACCACCGGTCTGGGCTCGACGGTCGCCGGCGTCGGCGTGCTGATCGCGCTGGGTGCCGTCCTCGGCAAGCTGCTCGCCGACTCGGGCGGCGCGGACCAGGTAGTGGACACGATCCTGGCGAAGGCCGGGGGCCGGGCCATGCCGTGGGCGATGGTGCTGATCGCCTCGGTGATCGGTCTGCCGCTGTTCTTCGAGGTCGGCATCGTGCTGCTGATCCCGGTGGTGCTGATGGTGGCCAGGCGGGGCAACTACTCCCTGATGCGCATCGGCATACCCGCGCTGGCGGGTCTGTCCGTGATGCACGGCCTGATCCCGCCGCACCCCGGCCCGCTGGTCGCGATCGACGCGCTCAAGGCCAACCTGGGCGTGACGCTGGCGCTGGGCATCGTCGTGGCGATCCCCTCGGTGATCATCGCCGGTCCGCTGTTCTCCAAGGTCGCCGCCCGCTGGGTGGACGTGCCCGCCCCGGACCGGATGCTCCCGCAGCGCGCCTCCGAGCAGCTGGAGCGCCGCCCGAGCTTCGCCGCCGCGCTGTCCACGGTGCTGCTGCCGGTGGTGCTGATGCTGGCCAAGGCGCTCGTCGACATCGTCGTGGACGACCCGGCGGACACCACGCAGCGCGTGTTCGACGTGATCGGCTCCCCGCTGATCGCGCTGCTGGCCGCGGTGATCGTGGGCATCTTCACGCTGGGCCGGCCCGCCGGGTTCAGCAAGGAGCGGATCAACTCCACCGTGGAGAAGGGTCTGATGCCCATCGCGGGCGTCATGCTCATCGTGGGCGCGGGCGGCGGCTTCAAGCAGACGCTGATCGACTGCGGCGTGGGCCAGATGATCCTGGACATCTCCAAGGACTGGTCGATCCCGGCGGTGCTGCTGGCCTGGCTGATCGCGGTGGTGATCCGCCTCGCGACCGGTTCGGCGACCGTGGCGACGGTCTCGGCGGCCGGACTGATCGCCCCGCTGGCGGCCGACATGTCGACCACCCACACCGCCCTGCTGGTCCTCGCGATCGGCGCCGGCTCGCTGTTCTTCAGCCACGTCAACGACGCCGGTTTCTGGCTGGTGAAGGAGTACTTCGGGCTGGACGTCGGGCAGACGATCAAAACCTGGTCGTTCATGGAGACGATCCTGTCCGTGGTGGCCGGGGCCCTGGTCCTCGCGCTCTCCCTGATCCTCTAGGGGCACGGCGATGACGGCTCACCCCCTCTTCGACATCGCCGGCCGCACGGCCCTGGTCACCGGCTCCTCGCGGGGCATCGGGCTGGCCCTGGCCCGCGGTCTGGCTCAGGCCGGCTGCACGGTCGTCCTCAACGGCCGCGACGCGGACACACTGGCCGAGGCCGCCGCCGCGCTGCCCGGCGACCGGGTGCACACGGCCGCGTTCGACGTGACCGACGGCGCCTCGGTGGCCGCGGGCATCGCCGACGTCGAGGAGCGGGTGGGCCCGCTCGACATCCTGGTGAACAACGCGGGCATGCAACTGCGCGCGCCCCTGCTCGACTTCACCGAGGCCGACTGGCACCGCGTCGTGGACACCAACCTCACCAGCGCCTTCCTGGTCGGCCGGGAGGCGGCCCGGCGGATGACCGCACGCGGCCACGGCAAGATCGTCAACATCTGCTCGCTCCAGAGCGAGGTGGTCCGCCCCGGCATCGCGCCGTACGCGGCGGCCAAGGGCGCCCTGAAGATGCTCACCAAGGGCATGTGCGCCGACTGGGGCCCGTACGGGGTGCAGGTCAACGGGCTCGGTCCCGGTTACGTCGAGACCGAGCTGACCCGGCCGCTGGTCGAGGACGAGCAGTTCAGCTCCTGGGTGCGCGGGCGCACCCCGGCCGGGCGGTGGGGCCGCACCGAGGACCTGGTCGGCGGGCTGCTGTTCCTCGTCTCGCCGGCCGCGGACTTCGTCTCCGGGCAGGTGCTGTACGTCGACGGCGGCATGACGAGCGTGCTGTAGCCGTCCCGGGCATCCTGCTCAGGCACACGGCTACGGCCGCCACAGCGGGTGTTCGCTCTCCGCCCACCGACGGCTGACCAGCCCGGTGCGCAGGCCGCGACGGGCCTCCGGGTCGCCGAGGGCCATGCCGATGTGACCGGCCAGCACGACGCCGACGGTCAGGGCCAGCCAGTCGTGCACGAAGGTCGCGCCGGTGCGCCAGGTCAGCGGGGCGAGCCGGGTGAACCACATCAGCAGCCCGGTGCCGAGCATCACGAGCGCGGCCCCGGCGATCCAGGCGGCGTAGATCTTCTGGCCCGCGTTGAACTTCCCGGCCGGGCGCGCCGAGCGGCGCCTGTCGCGGCGCAGCGCGGCCCGCAGCCACACCCTGTCGTGCGGGCCGAACCGGTCCAGCAGCCGCAGGTCGGCGCGGAAGGCGCGGGAGGCCAGCCCCAGCAGGACGGGCAGCGGCAACAGGAGACCGGCCCATTCGTGGAGGCGGACGACCAGGTCGCGGCGGCCGACGAGGACGGCGAGCTGGGGGACGTAGAGGCAGGCCGCCGTCACGACGCACACCCCCATCAGCGCGGCCGTGCCGCGGTGCACCCACCGCTGGGCGGGGCCGAAGCGGCGGACGGCGCCGTCGGGCGGTGCGCAGGTGTCAGCTCGTGGGGTCATCACTGCGTCCGTTCGAACGGCCGACCCAGGCGTCGACGTCGTAGCCGCGTTCCTCCCAGTAGCCGGGTCTCACCTCGTCGGTGACGGTGATGCCGGAGAGCCACTTGGCGGACTTGTAGAAGTACATGGGGGCGACGTAGAGGCGGACCGGGCCGCCGTGGTCGTGGCCGATGTCCTCGTCCCGCATGCGCAGCGCGACCAGCACGTCGGGGCGGCGGGCCTGGGCGAGGGTGAGGCTCTCGGTGTAGGCGCCGTCGAAGCAGGTGAAGCGGACCGCCTTCGCCGAGGGGCGCACTCCGGCCGCGTCCAGCAGCCGGGACAGCCGGACGCCCTCGAAGGGCGTGCGGGGCACCCGCCAGCCGGTGACGCACTGCACGTCGCGCACCGTGCGGGTCTGCGGCAGGGCCCTGAGATCGGCCAGCGTGTACGTCGTCGGGCGGTCCACCAGGCCGTCGACGGTGAGGCGGTAGTCGCCGGCGTCGCGGTGCGGCACGGAGGCGGTGACGGAGTAGTAGCGGAAGCCGCCGCCGTTGGGGAGCAGTCCGGTCAGGCCCGTGGGGTCGTGGCCGGAGGCGGCGCCGAGGAAGTCCTCCAGACCGCGTTGCAGGGTGGGCGCGGCGGCCACGCCGAGGGCGCCGAGGCCGAGGGTGGCGAGGAAGACACGGCGGCCGACGGGTCGGCCGGACTCCTCCGGGGGGCCTGGCTCCTCGGCGGGGCCGCGGCCGTCGGCGGGGCTGCGGCCCTTGGGCGGTTCGGGGCTCTCGGACGGTTCGGGTCCCTCGGGCGGTCCCGGGTGTCCGGGCGGTTCGGAATGCACGCCTCCATTCGAGCACCCGCGCCCCGCGCGGAGCCAGGGAACGCGGGCACTCGTCAGACTTCCGTCATCTTTTCCGACTTCCGTCGCCTTCTCGGGAGCCGCCGAGGAAACGCCCGGGCAGCCGCCGGAGGCCGCCCGGGAGACGTTGCTACGGCTGTGGCTCCGCCGCCTTGTCCAGTTGGAACGCCTCGTTGCCCAGCCCGATGCGGGCGTGCGCCTCGGGCCTGCGCCTGCGCAGTACGGCGCCCTGGACCAGGCCGACGACGACGGCGAGGCCGATGACGCCGGGCAGGACGCGGCTGAGCGCCGAGCCGGGTCCGGCGCCGACCAGGACGTCGAAGTCCTTGACCGTGTAGACGGCGATCACCAGCAGGGCGAGGGCTGCCAGGGCGGAGGTGACCAGCCGCCAGGACTGCGCCGCAGCGGCCCCGCGCCGTACGAAGAAGACGATCACCGACAGGGAGGCCGCCGCCATCAGCAGGATCACGCCGAGCGCGCCGATGTTGCCGCCCCAGGTGAACAGGTGCAGCACGGGCGCGGTGGGATCCCCGGCCGGCTTGTCGTCGGCGACCGCGAAGGCGATCACGACGACCAGCGAGAAGACGGTCTGCGAGAGCGATCCGGTGGCGGGGGCGCCGCTGGCGCTGGAGGTGCGGCCGAACGCCGCGGGCAGCAGGCCCTCGCGGCCCATGGCGAAGGCGTAGCGGGCCACCACGTTGTGGAAGCTGAGCATGGCCGCGAACATGCCGGTGACGAACAAGACGTGCAGGACGTCCGTGAAGGTGCCGCCGAGCCGGGACTCGGTGAGCGTGAACAGCAGTCCCGCGCTCTCCTTGCGCGCGGTGCCCACGATCGCGGACGGGCCGGTGGCCACGGTCAGCGCCCAGCTGCTGACGGCGAAGAAGACGGCGACGCCGGCCACCGCCAGGAACATCACGCGCGGGACGAGGAGATGCGGGCGGCTGGTCTCCTCCGCGTACACCGGGGCCTGCTCGAAGCCGAGGAAGGCCGCGATGCAGAAGCACAGCGCGGTGCCGATCCCGGCGCCGGAGAGGGTGTCGGGGTTGAAGGCGTGCAGGGACAGGCCCTCCTTGGCGGGGTCGCCGATCGCGGCCACGTCGAAGACGACCACCAGGACCACCTCGATCACCAGCAGGACGCCGAGCACACGCGCGTTGACGTCGATCTTCAGCCAGCCGAGCGCGCCGACGGCGGCGACGGCCGCCAGCGCCGGGATCCACCAGGCCACGGTGACGTCGGCGTAGGTGTCGAAGAGGTTGGAGACCTCGAAGCCGAAGATGCCGTAGATGCCGACCTGGAGAGCGTTGTACGCCACCAGCGCGACGAGCGCGGCGCTCGCGCCGGCGGTGCCGCCGAGGCCGCGGGAGATGTACGCGTAGAAGGCGCCCGCGTTGTGGACGTGGCGGCTCATCTCGGCGTAGCCGACGCTGAAAAGGATCAGGACCACGCCGAGGACCACGAAGAGCAGGGGCTGTCCGACGATGCCCATCACCGCGTACGTGGTGGGCATCACGCCGGCGACCACCATCAGCGGGGCGGTCGCGGCCAGCACGGACAGGAGCAGGCCGCCCGTGCCGAGGCGGTCGGCGCGCAGCGCCCGCTCCTGTCCCTTGAAGGTGCTGATGCCGTCGCCGCCGGCGGTGGGTCTGCTCGTGCTCGAACTGCCCGTCGTCATCGGGGGACCGTCCTTTCGGGCCTCGGGAGGCTTGCGGGGGTGGCTCATGTCCGGTTGCGGACTCGCGGACTCGCGGCTTGCTCTGTGTGCGGGCCTGCGGACTTGCTCCTCGGTGCGGTCGCGCTGCGCGCGGTCGTGCGGCTTGCGGTCGTGCGCGGGGCCGGTGCGGGCCGGTGGGCTAGGCGGTACCCAGGGCGCTCGCACGGGCGGTGCGGAAGGCGGTGTACGGGTCGCGGTCGGGGTACGACCACGGCGTCGGGGTGGCGTGCTCGCCGATGCGGAGGAACAACGCGGCGGCCTCGGCGGCGCGGCCCTCGCAGTGCTTGGCGTGCGCGAGGTAGTTCAGGTCGATCATGTGCCGTGGGTGACCCTCCTGGCCCCACTCCAGCCACCAGTCGAAGGCGGACTTCATCACCTGCCGGGCCCGGCGGCCCGCCCAGTGGCCGGAGGCCGCCGGGTCGGCCGTCGCGAGGCCGGCGGCGGCCAGGACGCGGTAGCGCTCGGCGTGCGCGACCACGGGCAGGATGGCGAGCGGGGAGTCGGCGGGGGTCTGCTCGGCGGCCCAGTTGGCGAAGTCGTAGACCTCGTGCAGCGGGTCCGGGCCGGCCTCGGCGTGGCGCTCGGCGAGCGCGGCCACCATCGCGTGGTGGGCGTGGTGGTGGTCGGGGTGGCGCAGCCGTACCTCGTCGAAGAGACGGACCACGTCGGCCTCTTCGCCCAGGGCGCGCTCCAGCAGGAGCAGCCCGAGCCACGGGGTGGGGTCGGCGGGCGCGAGGGCGGCCGCCGCCCGGCAGGTCTCGCGGGCGTGGTCAGGCTTCTCCTCGCCGCGCAGGGCGCGCCGGACGAGCGCCATGCCGAGCAGGACGGAGGCGTCGGCGGACTCCGGTTCGGCCAGCAGCCAGTCGCGGACCCAGGCCGCGGTGTGCGGTGGTTCGGCCAGGACGGTGACACGGTGGCCGCGCCGGTCCCAGTCGTCGCCGGTGCCGGTCAGCAGGGTGCGCACGGCCTGCCATCGTCCCTGTGCCAACGCCGCCCGCGCGGTGACGAGTTCGGCGTCGTCGAGAGCGGCGTCGAAGGCGTGGGCCGCACGTTTGCGGCCACGGCCGAGGGGAGGCGGGGGTGGGGGCACCGCGGGACTTCCTCTACGCGCTCTTCGTTGGTGCTGTGTTCGTGTGGGGTCCGTGCTGCGCACGCCGGTTCTCGTGCGGTGTCCGCGGGCGGGTCGGAGCGGCGCCGCCCCGTCCGGACCGCTCGCCGCGGCCTGCCCTTCGGTCACCGGCCGACCGTCGGCCGATCACGGACAGCAAACCCTCAGCCCACACTCGGCGTCAAGGGCCGCCGGTGCGTTACACGCGTCAACTGGCGTGATGCGATGGGTACTTGTGGGGCCTCCGCAGCGCTTCGGTCGGGGCCCCGCGGGGCGTCGGCCCGGGTGCCGTACCGCGTCGGCATGGGGAACGGCGCCACGGAGGAACGCCCGCCGGTCCGGGGGCCGGAGGGCACGGACGGGACGCGGGCACCGCCTCGCGTCGGCCGCCTGGTTCCGTCGGCGCCAGGGGCGCCGCACCCCGGAGTCGGCGGTGTCCCGCCCTGGAGCGGCGGTGCGTCACCTGCGGACCCGGTGGTCTCCCACCACGGGGCGTCCGGCCCCTCCCGTCAAGTCCCCCAGCAGACTTCACCCGTGTGGCGTACACCATGGCGTGGCGCCACCGAGGGTCCCACCATGACCGTACGGCCGGGACATCGCCCTGACGCAGAGGGCGTCGTGACGGAGTCGGCTGCCCGGTTCCGGGTACTAGCAGCGGCAAACAGTGCTTTGGGACGCTAAAGTCGGCCATTACGCACCCCGTGGCCCGGCCGGATGATCGAGGTACGCAGCGTGTCGGTTCTGGTTCTGATTCTCGCCGTGAGCGCCGCCTGTTGCCTGGGCTTCGGATTCGTGCTCCAGCAGAACGCCGCGCAGCAGGCGCCACTGAGCGACTTCCTCTCACCCCGGCTCCTGCTGGACCTGGTGAAGGTGCCCCGCTGGCTCGGCGGTCTCGGACTGATGGTCGCCGGCATGGCGCTGGGCGCCGTAGCGCTCGGCCGGGGTGAGATCTCCCTGGTGGAACCGCTGCTGGCGACGAACCTGCTGTTCGCCCTGGCCCTGTCGCAGAGACAGACCCGGCAGCCGCTGGGCCGCCAGGGCTGGCTGGGGCTGGCGCTGCTGGCGGGCGGGGTGACGGCGTTCATCCTCGGCGGCCAGCCGCGGGCCGGCACCGCGGTCACCGATCCGCTGCGGCACTGGCTGATCATCGGGACGATGGTGGGGGCGGCGCTGGTGCTGACCGCCTACGCCAAGCGGTCCCGGCTGAACTGGGGCCCGGTGCTGCTGGCGGTGGCGGCCGGGCTGCTGTACGGCGTGCAGGACGCGCTGACCCGGGTGAGCGGGCAGCGGTTCTCGGCGGGCGGCTGGGCGGAGCTGTTCACCAGCTGGCAGCCGTACGGGCTGTTCGCCATCGGCGTCACCGGACTGATCCTGGTGCAGAGCGCCTTCGAGACGGCCCCGCTGCGGATGTCGCTGCCCGCGCTGACGGCGGCCGAGCCGCTGGCCGGGATCGCCTGCGGGGTGGGCTTCCTCGGCGACCGGCTGCGCACCGACGTGGCCGCACTGACCTGGGAGGCGGCGGGCCTGGCGGCGATCGTCGCCGGCATCGTGCTGCTGGGGCTGCACCCGGCGATGCCCTGCGGCGCCTCCTCCACGGAACGCGACGAGCACAAGCTCCAGACCCGCTGAGGCCTCCGGCCGCCCGCGGCGGTGGGGCGGCTGGTTGGATGGGGGCATGAGCGCTGCGGACGAGATCCTCGACCTGGTCGACGAGAACGACCACATCATCGGACAGGCCCCGCGCGGCGAGGTCTACGCCCGGGGGCTGCGGCACCGCTGCGTCTTCATCGAGGTGCGCGACGCCGAGGGCCGGCTCTTCGTGCACCGCCGCACCGCGACCAAGCTCGCCTTCCCGTCCCTGCACGACATGTTCGTGGGCGGGGTCGTCGGGGCCGGCGAGAACTACGACGACGCGGCGCTGCGCGAGGCCGAGGAGGAGCTGGGGGTGAGCGGGCTGGCCCGCCCCGAGTTCCTGTTCAAGTTCCTCTACGAGCACGTGGACGGCTCCGGCTGGTGGTCGTCGGTGTACCAGGTCCGCTGCGAGTTGCCGGTCCGGCCGCAGGCGGAGGAGGTCGCCTGGCACGACTTCCTGCCGGCCGACGAGGTGGAGCGCCGGCTGCACGCGTGGGAGTGGACGCCGGACAGCCTGGCGGCGTACGAGCGGCTGAAGGCGTACCGGTCGGCGCGGTGAGGCGGCGAACGTACGCGGTGAGACGGCGCACGGATCACCGCCTCACCCGCCCGGGTAGGGTCCTGGCGTGATCGACTTCGTACGGAACGTCCGCCTGTGGTTCGCCCCCGAGGAGGTGCGGGAGGAGGGCCGTACGCCGGACTACCGCTTCTCGCTGGCGAACGAGCGGACCTTCCTCGCCTGGCTGCGGACCGCGCTCGCCCTGATCGGCGGCGGGTTCGCGGTGGACCAGTTCCTGCCGCACCTGCGCTGGCAGTGGCGGGTCGGTCTCGCGCTGGCTCTGCTCGGCGCGGGGGTGCTGTGCTCCCTGCGGGCGATCAACCACTGGGTGCGGTGCGAACGGGCGATGCGGCGCGGGGAGGACCTGCCGGCGTCGCGGTTCCCGGCGCTGCTGAGCGTCGTCGTCGCGGTGGTCGCCGTGGTGATGGTCGCGGTCGTCCTCACCGGCCGGGCGGGATGAGCGGCACGGGGCGAGGCGGCGCGGGGCCGGGCGGGCCAGCGGAAGGCGGCGGGCGAGGCGGCTCGGGAGGGGCGGCCGGGCGGCGGGACCCCGGGTTGCAGCCCGAGCGGACCCGGCTGGCCTGGCGGCGTACGACGCTGTCCGGGACGGTGGCCGCCGTGCTGGCCGTGCGGGCGACCCTGCGCGGCGGGGCCACGGCCGGGAGCGTCGTCGTGTGCGCCGTCTGCTGTCTGCTCTGGCTCGGCTTCCTGCTGCTCGCCCAGTTCCGCATCCGCCGCCTCGACCGGGCGACCCCGCCCGCACTCACCCCACGGCTCGCCGCGGCGGCGGTGCTGGCCACGGCCGCACTGGCGGTGTGTGCGGCGGCGCTGGTCGTCTAGGTGTGTTCCGAAGGTCCCGTCCGGCCCGCGGCGTCCGGCACGGCGCCTCGCCGCGTTGCCGGGATCCTCCGTGTACGCCCGGTACGCGGACGACCTTCCGCCTTGCGATGCACCGCGCCGGACGCCGCGGGTCCCGCCCTTCGGGCGGACGACGCCGCTTCCGGAACACGCCTCAGGCCCGCTCGTCCGGATCGCGGCGGCCCGGTCCGGACGAAAGACCCAGGAGGCCCCGTGCCCCTGGGAAGGTGGCCCCGGTCACGTTCGGGGCGGGCACTGGACGACATACCGACCGGTCGGCATCATGGACGGGTCCCGTTCGCTTCGGATCTGCCCCCAGGAGCAATGATGAGCCCCGACCACCCACCCGGACTCGATCTCGACCGGCTGCGCGGCCTGCTCGACCGGGAGCGGCCCGGCCTGGTGCAGGGCCCCCTGTCCGGCCGGCTGATCGAGGGCGGACGCTCGAACCTGACGTACGCGGTCTCCGACGGCACCGCCGAGTGGGTGGTGCGGCGGCCTCCGCTCGGCCATGTGCTGGCCACCGCGCACGACATGAAGCGCGAGCACCGGGTGATCAGCGCGCTGCACCCGACGGACGTGCCGGTGCCGCGCCCCGTGCTGCTGTGCGAGGACGAGGAGGTGCTCGGCGCGCCCTTCTACGTCATGGAGTTCGTGGAGGGCACCCCGTACCGGACCGCCGACCAGCTCGCCCCGCTGGGTGAACAGCGCACCCGCGACGCGGTGCTCTCGCTGGTGGACACGCTGGTCCGGCTGCACGCGGTGGACCCCGCCGAGGTGGGCCTCGCCGACTTCGGGCGGCCGGAGGGGTTCCTGGACCGGCAGCTGCGCCGCTGGGGCAAGCAGCTCGACGCCTCCCGCAACCGCGACCTGCCCGGCATCGACGAACTGCACTCCGCACTCGGCCGGGCCCTGCCCGACTCCCCGGCGCCCACCGTCGTGCACGGCGACTACCGCCTGGACAACGTGCTGATCGGCGCGGACGACCGGATCACGGCGATCCTCGACTGGGAGATGTCCACGCTCGGCGACCCGCTCACCGACCTGGGCCTGCTGGTGATGTACTGCACCCCGCTCGGTCTGCCGAAGTCGCCGGTGTCCACCACCGCCGAGGCGGCCGGGCACCCCTCCCCTGCCGAGCTGATCGAGCGCTACGCCGCCCGCTCGGGGCGCGACGTCTCGTCGGTGGCCTGGTACACGGCGTTCGCCTGGTTCAAGCTCGCCGTGATCCTGGAGGGCATCCACTACCGCTACACGCTCGGCCAGACGGTCGGCGGCGGCTTCGACCGCATCGGCGATCTCGTCCCCGTCTTCATCCAGCACGGTCTGACCACGCTTCACGAAGGCCTCCAGGAGGGCTGATCCACCATGGACTTCGCGTTCGACGCGCGCACCGAGGAACTGCGCACCCGACTCCTCGCCTTCATGGACGAGTTCGTCTACCCGGCCGAGCAGGTGGCGCACGAGCAGCGCGCCCGGCTCGCCTCCCCGTGGGAGAACCCGCCGGTGGTGGCGGAGCTGAAGGCCGAGGCACGCCGGCAGGGGCTGTGGAACCTGTTCCTGCCGGACGCCGAGCACGGCGCCGGGCTGACCAACCTCCAGTACGCCCCGCTGGCCGAGATCACCGGCCGTTCCCCGCAGTTGGCGCCCACCGCCACCAACTGCGCGGCCCCGGACACCGGGAACATGGAGGTGCTGGCCCAGTTCGGCGACGAGCGGCAGAAGAAGCAGTGGCTCCAGCCGCTGCTGGCCGGTGAGATCCGCTCGGCGTTCGCGATGACCGAGCCGGAGGTGGCCTCCTCGGACGCCACCAACATCACCACGCACATCGAGCGGGACGGCGACGAGTACGTCATCACCGGCCGCAAGTGGTACATCTCCGGGGCGATGCACCCGGACTGCGCCGTCTTCATCGTGATGGGCAAGACCGACCCGGACGGCGCCGACATCCGCCGCCAGCAGTCCATGGTGCTGGTGCCGCGCGACACGCCGGGCGTCACGGTGAAGCGGGCCATGCAGGTGTTCGGGTACGAGGACCACTACCACGGCGGGCACGCCGAGGTGGTCTTCGACCACGCGCGCGTGCCGGCGTCCAACCTGGTCGGCGAGGAGGGCGGCGGCTTCGCCATCGCGCAGGCCCGCCTCGGTCCGGGCCGCATCCACCACTGCATGCGGCTGATCGGCATGGCCGAGCGGGCGATCGAGCTGATGTGCCGCCGGGCGGTGTCGCGCACGGCGTTCGGCAAGGCACTGGCCCAGCAGGGCGTGGTGCAGAACTGGATCGCCGACGCCCGGGTCCAGGTCGAGCAGTTGCGGCTGCTGGTGCTGAAGACGGCCTGGCTGATGGACACGGTCGGAAACCGGGGCGCGCACACCGAGATCCAGGCCATCAAGATCGCCACGCCGCGTGCGGTGGTCGCCATCCTGGACCGGGCGATCCAGTTGTACGGCGCGGGCGGGGTGAGCCAGGACTACCCGCTGGCCGAGCTGTACGCGGGGGCGCGCACCCTGATGCTGGCCGACGGCCCGGACGAGGTGCACCAGCGGTCGCTGGCCCGCCGGGAGCTGAAGAAGTACCTGTGACAGCCGGTACAACGCCTGTGACGGCAGGCAGGTAAGGGGCGGTCGCCGTGGCGACCGCCCCTTACGCGTTCCCATGAGGCCTACGGCCGCAGCGCCCGCAGCAGCAGGTCGGCCAGGTGGTCGGCGACCTCCTGCGGGGCCAGCGGGCCGCCCGGGCGGTACCAGGTGGAGAGGTGGTGGACCGAGCCGAAGTGGTAGTCCACCACCAGGTCGGCCGGGGTGGCCGTGGAGAAGACGCCCTGCTCCTGGCCCTCCTCGATGAGGGCGCGGAAGCGCTCGTGGTAGCGCCTGCGCTCGGCGCGCACCTGCTTGTTCTTCTCCGGGCTGAGGTGGTGCATGGAGCGGAAGAAGATCATCGCGTCGTCGAGGTTGTCGATCGTGGTGACGACGACGTCGGCGGCCGCGTCCCGCAGCCGCTTCTCCACCGGCTCGTCGGCGTTGGCGAAGGCGTCCAGCCGCTCCTGCTGGACGCGCAGCACGCGCGCGTACACCTCGTGCAGCAGATCGTCCTTGGAGCCGAAGTAGTGGTAGAGGGCGCCCTTGGTGACGCCGGCCGCCTCGACGATCTCCTGCACGGAGGTGCGGTCGTACCCCCGCTCGGCGAAGAGCCGGGTGGCAGCGGCCAGGAGCCGCTGGGGAACCGGGGTCCCGGCCGGGTCCGTCGTCCTGGGCACTGCCGCCACCTGCCTTTCCGTGGACCTACCGGTCCTGCTGTTCCTGCTGACTTCCACGTGTACGGGAACGCAGCTCCCGACGGAGGATCTTCCCACTGGTCGTCTTCGGCAACTCGGGCAGGATCTCCACCTGCCGCGGGTACTTGTAGGCGGCCAGTCTCTCCTTGCAGTACGCGGCCAGCTCCTCCGGGTCCGCCCGGGCGCCCGGACGCAGGCTGATGTACGCCCTGACGGTCTCCCCGCGGTACCCGTCGGGCACCCCGACCACGGCCGCCTCGCGGACCGCCGGGTGGGTGTAGAGGACGTCCTCGACCTCGCGCGGCCACACCTTGAAGCCGGAGGCGTTGATCATGTCCTTCTTGCGGTCGACGACGTAGAGCCAGCCCCGCTCGTCCATGAAGCCGATGTCGCCGGTGCGCAGCTCGCCACCGGGGAAGGTCTCGGCGGTGGCGTCGGGCCGGCGCCAGTAGCCGGGCACGACCTGCGGGCCGCTGACGACGATCTCGCCGGACTCGCCGAACGGCAGCTCCCGGCCCTCGTCGTCCACGATCCGCACCACGGTGTCCGGGCCCGGCACGCCCACCGCGAGCGTCCCGGAGACCGGGTCGACGGGCGCCTCCCGGCCGGGCGGCACGGAGGCGCAGGGCGCGGTGCACTCGGTGAGGCCGTAGCCGTTGCGGATGTACGGCCCGAAGCCGGCCCGGAACCTCTCCACCAGCGCGGGCGGCAGCGGCGCGCCGCCGGAGGAGATGACCGCGAAGGAGGAGAAGTGGTCCGCGGTGACGGCGGGGTGGGCGGCCAGCGCCATGAAGGCGGTGGAGGGGCCGACGGTGTAGTGCGGCCGGTGCTCGGCGAACGCCTCCAGCACCACGCCCGGCTCGAAGCGGTACGCCAGCACCAGCGTGCCGGCGCTGTTCAGACAGGCGCCGAACTGGCAGACCATGCCGGTGATGTGGAACAGCGGGGCCAGCGCGAAGTACACGGGCGCCTCGGGCAGGCCGAGTCCGGTGCTCTGCCGCTCGGCGTTGTACATGATGTTGGCGTGCGTGTTGGTGGCGCCCTTGGGGGTGCCGCTGGTGCCCGAGGTGTAGCTGATCAGGGCGATGCCGTCGGGCGCGGGGTCGCGGTCGGCGGGCGCGGTGCGGCCGGCGCGGGCGACGGCGACCAGGTCGTCGGCGTCGGCGGCCTGGGGCAGCCGCTCGAAGGCGAGCACGCGCGCGTCGTCGCGGGTCTGCAGGTCGCGTTCGCAGCCGGTGAGCACGATGCGCACCGGCGAGCCGGCGGCCGTCTCGCGCAGATACGACTCCCAGGCGCGGTCCGAGCAGACCAGCGCGGCGACCTCGCCGTCGGCCAGGACGTGGGCGACCTCGGCCGACTTGTACATGGGGTTGACCGGCACGACGACCGCGCCGGCCTTCCAGGCGCCGAGGACGGCGAGCACGAAGTGCGGGGAGTTCTGGAACAGGACCGCGACCCGCTCGCCGCGCTCCAGGCCGCGCGCGGCGAGGTGGCCGGCGACCGAGTCGCTCAGCTCGTCCACCTCGCGGTAGGTGAGGCGGGCGTCGAAGTAGGCGAGGAAGGTGCGGTCGGGGGCCTCGGCGGCCGAGCGGCGCAGGGCGTGCACGAGGGAGTCGGCCGGGTGGACCGGGGCGCGCTGGGCCTGGTCGAGCAGGTCCAGCCAGGGCTTGGCGGCGTAGCGGGAGGCGGGGGCGGCGGTCACCGGGTCTCCTCCCACTTGCGCTGGAGGTGGTTCATGCCGCTCAGCCAGCGGTCGGGGTCGGCGGCCCTGGCCTGGTAGAAGCCGGCGACCTCCGGGTGCGGCAGGATCAGGAAGCGGTCCTCCTCGATGCCCTTGAACAGGGCGTCGGCCACGTCCTCCGGTTCGATCGCGGTGGGCTGGAGCACCAGGTCGCCCGCGCTGCCGGTGGCGGCCAGCATGTCGGTGCGCACGCCCTGCGGGCAGATCGCGTGCACCTTGATCCCGCGGTGCCGGTACGTCAGTGACAGCCACTCGGCGAAGGCGTACGCGCCGTGCTTGGTGACGCTGTAGGGGGCGGCGCCGATCATGGTGAGCAGCCCGGCGGCGGAGACGGTGGAGACGAACCGGCCGGCGCCGCGCTCCAGCCAGTGAGGGAGCAGCGCCTCGGCGGCGCGGACGTGGGCCATGACGTTGACGTCCCAGGCCTGCGCCCAGACCTCCTCGCCGGCCGCCTCGGAGCCGCCGGAGGCGAGGCCGGCGTTGGCGCAGTACACGTCGACGGCGCCGCCGAGCGCGTCCCGCGCCTCGGCGACGATCGCGGAGGCGTCGCCCGGCACCGCGATGCCGCCGATCTCCTCGGCGACGGCGGCGGCCCGTACGGCGTCGAGGTCGTTGACGACGACCTTCGCGCCGCCTGCGGCGAACCGGCGGGCCAGAGCGGCCCCGATGCCGCCCCCTGCTCCGGTGACGACCACTCCCGCACCCTGAACGGCTTGCACCATCGGTCTCCTTCGACACGGCACGCTACGGCTCTGCCGCGCCACACTAACCGGTCGGTATGGAGTCCGGAAGGGGGGTTTCCGCCCGCTCCCCGATCACCGGGGCGGTCCGGCGCGTTCCCTGCCGTCCCGCCGCGCGCTAGCGTGCGTGGGCATGACACGTGCCGCGATCACGGAGGTCACCGTATGAAGCTGTCCCGACGGAGCCTGCTCGCCACGACGGCCGCGGTCGCGGCCACGACCGTCCCGGCCGGGCAGGCCCAGGCGGCCGGGCGGGGCCGCGACCGGTCCCTGCGGACCGGGTTCGAGCGGCTCGCCGAGAGCGGCTACCGCCTCCTGTCCGGGCAGCGCGTCGGCATCGTCACCAACCCGACCGGAGTCACCCGGGACGTGCGGCACATCGTGGACGTGATGCACGCCGACCGCCGGGTCGAGCTGACCGCCGTGTTCGGCCCCGAGCACGGCTTCCGCGGCACCGCGCAGGCCGGCGGCTCCGAGGGCCGCTACGACGACCCGGCCACCGGGCTGCCCGTGTACGACACGTATCTCAAGAGCGGACAGCCGCTCGCCGACGTGTTCACCGCCTCCGGCGTGGACACGGTCGTCTTCGACATCCAGGACGCGGGAGCCCGCTTCTACACGTACATCTGGACCCTGTACGACTGCATGGAGGCCGCCGCGCTGGCCGGCAAGCGGTTCGTGGTGCTGGACCGGCCCAACCCGGTGACCGGCCGCCAGGCTCTCGGGCCGGTGCTGCACAAGGAGTTCGCGACCTTCGTCGGACGGCAGCCGATCGCGCAGGCGCACGGCATGACGGTCGCGGAGCTGGCGCGGCTGTTCAACGGCGAGTTCCTGAGCACGCCGGTGGAGCTGGAGACGGTCCTGATGACCGGCTGGCAGCGGTCCGGCTTCTACGACGCCTCGGACCTGCCCTGGGTGCCGCCGAGCCCGAACATGCCCACCCCCGACACCGCCCTCGTCTACTCCGGCACCTGTCTGTTCGAGGGCACCAACCTGTCGGAGGGGCGCGGCACCACCCGCCCCTTCGAACTCCTCGGCGCGGAGGGCCTCGACGGGCGCTGGGCCGCCGCGGTGAACGCGCTCGGCCTGCCCGGGGTGCGGTTCCGCGAGGCGTACTTCGCGCCCACCTTCTCCAAGTTCCAGGGCACGACGGTCGGCGGGGTGCAGCTGCACGTCCACGACCGGGCCGCCTTCGACCCCGTACGCACCGGCGTCGCGCTGCTGGTCACCGCCAAGCGGGTCTGGGACGGCTTCGCCTGGCGGTCGGACGACTGGATCGACAAGCTCACCGGTTCGACGCGGGTACGCACGATGATCGACGCCGGGGCGGACACCGACGAGGTGGTGGCCGGGTGGAGCGGGGAACTGGCCGCGTTCCGGAAGGTGCGCGAGGGGTACCTGCTCTACCGGTGAGGTCCGGGGCGGACGCCCTGCGGGTGAGGCGTTCGGCGGGCGGCGGCCCCGACGGCTCCGGCGCACCGGCCCCCGCCGGGGCCGCGCGGCCCGGGGTGCGGTTTCCCGAACCCTCGATCCGGGGGCGGGCACGGTCGATCACCGTGTCCCGCCCGCCGAGGATGAGGGCATGACCGAGACGACGACGGACGCCGGGACGGAAACCGCCGCCCGGGCGCGGGACCTGCACCGCGACTACGGGCGCGGCGGCGCCGCGGTGCGGGCGCTGCGCGGGGTGTCGGTGGCGCTGGCGCCCGGCACCTTCACGGCGGTGATGGGGCCCTCGGGGTCCGGCAAGACCACCTTGCTGCACTGCCTCGCGGGGATGGACCGGCCCACGCGGGGCTCGGTCTGGTGGGGCGGTACGGAGGTGTCCCGGCTGCCCGAACGGCGGCTGGCGCGGCTCAGGCGGCGCCGGGTCGGGTTCGTCTTCCAGGCGTTCAATCTGATGCCCGCGATGACCGTCGCGCAGAACGTCGAGCTGCCCGGCCGGCTCGCCGGTGAACGCCCCGACCGCGAGCGGGTGCTGGACGCGCTGGCCCGGGTGGGGCTCGCCGGGCGGGAACGGCTCCGGCCCGGGCAGTTGTCCGGCGGGCAGCAGCAGCGGGTGGCGATCGCGCGGGCGCTGGTCACGCGGCCCCGGGTCCTGTTCGCCGACGAGCCGACCGGTGCGCTGGACCGGGCCACCGGGCACGAGATCCTCGCCCTGCTGCGCGCCGGTGTGGACCGGGAGGGGCAGACCTGCGCGATGGTCACCCACGACCCGGTCGCCGCCGCCTACGCGGACCGGGTGCTGCTGCTCGCCGACGGCGTGCTGGTGGACGAGCTGTACCGGCCCACCGCCGCCCGGGTCGGCGATGCGCTCAGCCGGCTGGGCGGGTGAACATGATGGCCCCGACCTTTCCGATCGCCCTCGGGCAGATGCGCCGACGTCCGGCCGCCTTCGCCGGTCTCGCGGCCGCGCTGTTCCTCGCCCTCGCCACCCTCACCCTGTTCGGTTCGCTGCTCGCGGCCGACATCGCCACCGAGGCGGCGGTCCGGCGTACGGCCACCGGCCCCTCGCTGACGGTGATCGCCGGGGCGTTCGGCGAGATCGCCGTGCTGGTGGCGTTCTTCGTCGTCGTCGGCGCGCTGGGCTCCGCGCTCCGTCAGCAGCACCGTGAGCTGGCCCTGCTGCGCACCATCGCGGCGACGCCCGGCCAGGCGCGGCGACTGGTCCGCTGCCAGGTCGTCGCGACCGCCTTGCTCGTCGCCGCGCCGGGCTGGGGTGCGGGCTCGGTGACGGCCCGTCTCCTCCTCGCCGAACTGCGGCGGCGGGGGATGGCGGCGCCGGGCGTACGGATTCCGGGCAGCTTGGCGCCCGGGCTGGTCGCACTGACCGCGGTGCTCGTCGTCGGCCTGGCCGCCTCGGCCGTCGCGGCCCGGCGGATCTCCCGGATCGCTCCCGCCGCCGCCCTCGCCGCGAGTTCGACGGAGCACAGGCGGACCGGCGTGCCGCGCCTGCTGGCCGGGATCGCCGCGCTGGCGGGCGGCGGTCTGCTGCTGCGCCTGGCCGCGACGCGGCCGGCGGAGCAGACGGACAAGGCAGGGCAGGCGGCGCTGCTCGGCGCGGTGGTGCTGCTGCTCGCCCTGGCCCTGGCGGGGCCCCTCGCGGCGCGCGCCGTGACGGCCGCGCTGGGCGCGCCGGTGCGGGCACTGGCGCCCGGCGCGGGCTGGCTGGCCGACGCGAACCTGCGCGGGTACGCGCGGCGGCTGTCGTCCGCCGTGGTGCCGGTGGCGCTGCTCGTGGGGCTGTCGGGCACCATGCTGATCATGACACGCACCGCCGGGCACGCCACGGACGCGTCGGCGGCCGGCGCCGCCTCCGCCACGGACGTCTGGCTGCGCCAGGCCGAGCTGACCATGCTGACCTGCTTCGCCGCCGTCTCCACGGTCAACACCCTGATCGCGGTGACGGCCGAGCGGCGCCGTGAGTTCGCGCTGCTGCGGCTGGTGGGCGCGACCCGGCCGCAGGTGCTGCGCATGCTGACCGCGGAGGCGGCGCTGAGCACGGCGGTGGGGGTGCTGCTGGGCGCGGCGGTCGCGGGCGCGGCGTCGGCCGCGTTCAGCAGGGCCGCGACCGGCTCTTGGGTGCCGTCCGTGCCGGTCGCGGCCTGTTGCGGCATCGCGGCGGCCGCGGCGGCGCTCACTGCCGCGGCCGTCGTGCCCGCGGGCCTGCGGGCACTGCACGGCCCGGCGGCGGAACTGGCGGGCGGCGAGCGTGACTGACCTCGGTGGGGCCCCGGGCGTCGGGGCGACGACGGGGACCGTGCCCGGGGAGGCGCCGGCCGCCGCGGCGGTGACGACGCCCGGACCGGGCGGGCCCGGCGCTGGGGGCGCGGCCCGCGCCGGGCGGCCGGCGGACACGGCGGGCGCCGGTTCGCCGTTGCCCTCCGCTGCGGCCGGACGGGCCGGGCAGGCCACGCGGACCGGGCGAGCCGAAGGCGCTTCGCCGAGCGGGGAGGCCGAACGGACAGGGCGAGCGGGGGCGTCCGCGCATGCCCAGGCAACCGGAGAGACCGAGGCCGCCGGGGCCGCGGCGTACGGGCCGGCTGCGGTGCCCCGACCGGGCGGGGCAGCCGGGCGGACTGAACGAGCCGGGCAGGACGGGGCGTACCAGCGGGTCGCGGCGACCGGGCGGGCCCGCGGGTTCGAGGCCGGGCGGGTCGGCGCGGGCCGGTCGGCCGGGCGAGGCGGGGCGGCCGGCCAGGGCGTGGGGGTTCGGGGGCGGTGTGGCTGAGGTGGTGCGGCGTTGGTTCGCCGTGCGCGGTGGGGAGTGGGGGTTCGCCGTGGTCGGGCTGCCGGTCGCCGTGGCCGGCGGGGTGTACGCGCTCGCCGTGCTGTACGCGGGGACGCTGCTGTCGCTGACCGTGCTCGGGCTGCCGTTCCTGGTCGCCGCGCTGCGGGGTGCACGGGGGCTCGGCGCGCTGCACCGGCGGCTGGTCGGCCGGCTGCTCGGCGAGCGCGTCGAGGCGCCGGCCGCGCTGCCCCGCCCGGCCGGGTTCGTCGCCCGCGGCCGGGTCGTGCTGGCCGATCCGGTCGCCTGGCGGACGCTGCTCTACCTGGTGCTGCGGCTGCCGCTCGGCGTGCTCGGGTTCGCCGCCGCCGTGGCACTCCCCCTCGGCTGCGGCTGGCTGACCGGCTTCCCGCTCTGGCGGCGGGCACTGGAAGCCGGTCCGCACGGGGTCGACCGGCTGGACGTCGTCTGCGTACCCCTCGGCCTGGCCCTCCTCGCCGCGGTGCCCGGGGCCGTACGGGCGCTGAGCGCGGCGAACCGGGGGCTGGCCCGGCTGCTGCTCGGCCCCGCCCGCACCCAGCGGCGCGTCCGGGAACTGGAGACCGCCCGCGCCACCCTGCTCGCCGAGAACACCGACCGGCTGCGCCGGCTGGAGCGCGATCTGCACGACGGCACCCAGGCCCGGCTGGTCGCCCTCGCCATCACCCTCTCGCTGGCCGACGACGCCCTCGCGCCCGTCCCGCACCCGGACCTCGGCCGGCTGCGCGCCCTGGTGGACCGCGCCCGCGGTCAGACCGACGAGACCATCGCCGAGCTGCGGCGGCTCACCCGGGGCATCAATCCGCCCGTGCTGGACGGCGGCCTCGCCGAGGCGCTGCCCGCCCTCACCGCCACCTCCCCGGTGCCGGTCGCCGTCCGGCTGGACCTGCCGGAGCGCCCGGACCCGGCGGTCGAACGGGCCCTCTACTTCTGCGCCGCCGAACTGCTCACCAACGTCGCCAAGCACAGCGGCGCCCGCGCGGCCGAGCTGACGGCGCGCACGGCCGGCGGCCGCGTGCGGCTGACGGTGCGCGACGACGGCCGCGGCGGTGCGGCGGCGGGGACCGGCACCGGGCTGTCGGGGCTGGCCGGGCGGCTCGCGGCGGTGGACGGCGTCCTGCGGATCGACAGCCCGCCCGGCGGCCCCACCGTGATCACCGCCGAGCTGCCGGTGCGTCTGTGACCGGCGGGCCACCGGTGGCGGGCGGTCACCTCCCGCTGTCCTCCAGGTAGGTGAGGACGGCCTTCACCCGGCGGTTGTCGGTGTCCGCCGGATGCAGGCCGAACTTGGTGAAGACGGCGGCGACATGCTTCTCCACCGCCCGCTCCGACACCACCAGCAGCGCGGCGATGGACCGGTTGGAGTGCCCCTGGGCCATCAGCTGGAGCACTTCGCGCTCGCGCGGGGTCAGGGCGTCCACCCGGCTGCTGCGCCCGCCGCGCATCAGCTGGGTGACGATCTCGGGGTCGAGCGCCGTGCCCCCGTCGGCGACGCGGCGCAGCGCGTCCACGAACTCGGAGGTGCGGGCCACGCGTTCCTTCAGCAGGTAGCCGACGCCCGCCGCGCCGTGGGCCAGCAGCCGCGCGGCCCAGGCGATCTCCACGTGCTGGGAGAAGACCAGGATGCCCACCTCGGGCGCCCGCCCGCGGATCTCCACGGCGGCCCGGATGCCCTCGTCGGTGTGGGTGGGCGGCATCCGGATGTCGACCACGGCCGCGTCGGGCCGGTGCGCGTCCACCGCGGCGAGCAGGTCGGGCGCCGTCCCGGCGGTGGCCACCACCTCGCAGCCGCGGGCGCCGAGCAGCTCCACCATGCCGTCGCGGAGGACGACGGAGTCCTCGGCCAGTACCACGCGCAGACGCCTGTCGATCACCACGCCATTATCGGGGCCGGCCGACCGGGCGCGTGGCGGGGGCGGTGCCGCGCCCCCGCCACGCGTCGTACCGTTCCGGGCGGTCACCGGTGCGAGGTGTACTCCACCACCTGCTGGAAGGTGGGCCGGTTCTGCCAGCTGATCCTGCCGTGCTTGATGCCGCCCAGGGCGCGCTGGACGATCGAGTCGGCGCACCACTGGTCGCCCGCCGAGCACTGGTCGTCGCCGGGGTAGACCTGCGCGGCGGTCAGCCCCGCGGCCTGCTTGAGGCTGCCGAGCAGGCTGTCCCGGCAGGCGTTCAGGTCGCCGTTCCCGCAGAACTTCCGGGCCAGCGGCCCCTGCACGGACTCACCGAGCACCGCCCGGATGTCCTTGTCGACATAGCTCCACCAGCCGTACTGGAAGGCGCTGCCGGCGTGCGAGCCGGTCGGGCCGTGTCCGGCGGAGGGGGCCTCGTCGACGGGCAGGTTGGCCCCGATGGCGGTGTAGAGGCCGCTGCCGAGGCCCGGTTCGAACTCGGCCTTCACCAACAGCGGCCACCAGGCGTCCAGGATGCGGATGGCGTCGGCGTTCGCGTACGTCTTGGAGCCGGCCGAGGTCTCGGTGCGCTGCGCGCCGGCCGCGACCCAGGTCTTGAGCCTGGCGACCGCCGCGGCGGCCGTCGGGTCGGTGACCGCCGACGTGTCGATCACTTTCAACAGCTCGGGCAGGACGTCCTCGGCGCGCAGGTCGGCGAGGGCGGCGTCCGCCATCGCCCTGGTCAGGGCGGAGCGGGTCACGCCGCCGGCCGCGACGAGCTTCCTGACCCGGTCCTCCAGCAGGTTCCCGCGGTGCACCGAGCCCTCGCCCCAGGGCGCGGCCGCGTAGTCCTTCGCCTGCTTGTTGTTCCAGGAGATGTAGTAGTCCTGGTCGATCGAGTTGGGGTGGGCGGAGGCGGGGGTGTAGTCGGCGGTGTTGGCGGCCGGGTCCCAGCCCTGCCACTCGTACGCCGGCTGCGCCCACACCGGGAACTCGGCGTCCACGCCGCTCGCCCGCACCGGGTTGTCGCCGCTGTTGTAGTAGGCGGTGTGCCGGGAGTCGGCGTAGAACCAGTTGAAGGTGAAGTTGATGTGCTGCGCAGCCTTCTGGAAGTCGGCGGGACCCTTCACGAAGTCGGGGTCGTTGAGCATCTGGAAGCCGATGATGGAGTCGGCCTCGTGCAGGTAGGAGGAGCGCAGGCTGGTGTAGGCGACCTTCTTGCCGCCGACCGTGGCCCGGTACTGGACGGGGCCGTACTTGGTGCGCCACACGCGCATCGTGTAGGAGCCTGCCGCGGTGCCGTCGGCGACGGTGTGCTTCCAGGAGTTGGCCTGCTGCACCTGCTCCATGGCCGTGCAGGTGCCGTGGTACAGGTAGTGGTGGTCGTCCTGGCACAGTTCGACGGCGTAGGTGTCGATGATGTCCTGGCCGGAGGTGGTGGCGGACCACGAGTAGTCCTGGCCGCGCCCGAGTTCGACGTACATGCTCAGGCCCGCGAAGGAGGCGCCGCGGGCGCTGATGCCCGGGCCCTGGATCTCCTGGAGCAGGAGCAGCTGGGGGGCGAAGTAGCCGGTCTGCGGGCCGAACACGGCGACGGGGTGGCCGCTGGCGGTGTGCGCGCCGCTGACGACGAGGGCGTTGGACATGCCGCGCCTGGCCGAGGACAGAGTCGACTTGGCGGCCGTGGTGGTGGCGCTCTCGGCGGCGGCGCCGGCCGCGCCGCCGGTGCGGTCGTAGACCAGGGGCTCGTCGGTCACCGAGCCGGGGTCGGGCAGCGCCTGGCCCCTGGGGTTCGCGGGCTTGGCGGCGTAGGGGAAGCTCTGGCCGTCGTGGAGGGTGAGGACGGCCTCGGGGTCGTTGCGTTCGCGGAAGGACTCCCAGACCCTGGTGCCTTCCTCGACGCCGTACTTGGCCTGCGCGGCCAGCAGGGAGAGGGCGTTGTCGACCTCGCCGCCGCCGCCCGAGCCGAAGAGGGAGCCGACCACGGAGGCCAGCGCGACCAGGTCGGTGACTTTGAAGTGGTCGATGGCGCCGGAGTTGGTGATGGCGTCCTTGTGTCCGGTCAGGACGTACTCGCCGGGGAAGTAGCGGCCGGGATCGGCGGCGTCGATGTAGGCGTTGATGCCGGCGAGGTAGGCGTTGACGTCGGCGAGGGCCTGCTGACCGCGGTCGCCGGCCTTGGCGACGGCGCTGTCGATCTGGGCCTGGAGGTCGGCCTCGGTGTAGGGGGCGTTGCGGTAGAACTGCTGCTCCAGGCCCTGGTTGGCGGGGGCGCCGCCGGCGAAGGAGGTCAACTGGCCGCGTCCGACGTGCCGGAAGACGTCCATGAGCCACAGCCGGTCCTCGGCGGCGGCGTACCCGGCGCCGAACTCGGTGCCGTAGCGGGTGGTGCCGGTGATGTGCGGGACGCCGGTCCTCTTGTCGCGGACGATCGTGACGTCGCCGCGGCCGGCGGGCTTCTCGGTGGAGGCGACCTGTCCGGCGGGGACTCCGAACGAGGCGTCGTTGAAGAAGCTGTTGATCTTGTCGTCGGTGAGCGCCGGGTAGCCCTTGGCGAGGTTCGCGTACGGGCCGAGCTGGTCCTCGGCGTGGCTCGGCTGGGTGCCGAAGCCCTGGTTGAGGAGGATCTGGGCGAGTGTGGCGTTGCCGTTCTCGCCGGGCGGCAGGATGTCCGAGCACTGGCCGCCGCAGTAGTCGTCCGCGGCGGCCTTCGGGGCGGTGTCGGCGGCCATCGCCGGGGAAAAGGGCGCCAAAAGACCGGCAACGAGGACGCATACGGATGCGGTCTTCAGGAACCCGGGGAATCTGCGGGGAGTTCTCACTTCGTCGAGCGCGTCATGTGGGGTGCGCCGTGGCATGGGCAGCTCCTCCCGATGGGGTCGGCCCGGAGGTTACCGCCGGTACACCCGAGTTGGAAGATGAGCATGCGTCACTTTTCGAAGGGAGGGCTTTCTCGCGGCGGACATGACGGTCAACAGGGGCGGAGTTATGGCAGACATCGGAAATCGGATGGAGCCGGATCGCCGGTCGGCACGTCTACTCGGCGACGCTCGTACGACGGCCGCGCGTGAAGGGCCGTGCGACGCCGCCGAAGTGACCGATGTACAGGTGCAGGTGTGACGGAGGTGCAGGGCGATGGCCGGTTTCCGGAGTCTGGCGAGACAGGTGAGGGACCCGCGGTGCGATCTGGCGCTGCGTCGGTACTCGCTGCGCAAGTGCCTGGAGCGGTTCGCTCCTTACGGGCACCGGGCGACCTGGGACCATCTGTGCTCCCGGGCCGGGTTCGGTCCCGAGGACAGGTCCCCCGATCCGGTGCGGCTCGTGGCCGCACTGGAGGAACTGGAGGAGGCGCGCTCGGTGTGGCTCGACTACGAGGCGTCCTTCGCGCGGCGGCGCAGGAGGGAGAAGCACGACGGGCTGCGCCGGCCGGGCAGCGTGGACGACTGGCACCGCCTGACCTGGGGCGGCTTCGGGGTGGCCTGGTGCGACGACCCGAGGGTGCATCCCGGTGAGCCGCTGGCGGAGGTGCTGCGCCGGCTGATCGCCGCGCTGGAGCGCGAGCCGGGCGCGGCCTGCCCGGTGTGCGACGGTGAGCGCCTGGTCTGGCGCTACGGCCTGGACCACGAGCCGTCCTCGGGCCCGGTCTGCGCGGACTGCGGGATCCTGGTCCCCCGTCCGGTCCTCACCGACGAGGCCATGGCCCACGCCAGGCGGGGCCGACTGCTGGTGTCGGCCTGAGGGGGCGGGCGTCTGTGCGCCCCCTCACCGCGGGGCCGGCCCGCCCGCCGGGCGGGTCCGGGGCGCCCGCCGGGCGGGTCCGGGGCGCCCGCCGGCGCTGCCCGTGGAACCGGGTGCGGGGCGGGGCGGCCCCCGCCGCGGGCCGGTCAGCCCGCAGGACGGGGCGCGGGGTGCGCGGCGGCGCGACCCAGCCGGGCGCTGCGTACGGCGGGCGCGTCCGCTGCGCGGAGGCTGGGGGCACGGCGGCCGTGCCCGCCGGGCGGGGGCGCCGGGCGGGGGCGCCGGGTCCGGCGGGGCGGTCGTGGCCGCCGGACGCCGTACGCGGGTGGGACGCCCCATGCGTCGGCCGGAAGAGCGGGTGAGAGGTCCCGTGAGCCGGACGGGCGCGCCGGGCGCCGGCCCCCGCCGCCCGTGCGGGGACGCCGATCCCGTACGGACCAAGGCGCCCGGGCTCGTCGTGCCGGCGGCTGGACACCGCGCCGGGCGAGGATCGGCGTGTCGAAAGGCGGTCGTGGGCCCCTCTCCCGCACGCGTGCGGTCGCCAGGCGCGGGAATCCGGCCCGCCCGGCTCCGGGACGAGCGGCCGGACCGCCGGTCGGCGGACGGCGCACCGTCGGGGTGCGGGCCCCGAGGGCCACGCCCTCCCGGGCGGCGCCTACGCCGCGCCGCCGCCCTTCGTGCCGCGGCGCTCCTCCATCAGGCGGGATCCGGTGCGGTGCTCGCCGAAGACGTCGTCCGGGTTGGACAGCACGCAGGTGTCCAGGGACAGGCAACCGCAGCCGATGCAGTCGGTGAGGTGATCGCGCAGCCGGTTCAACTGCCGGATGCGCTCGTCGAGTTCGGACCGCCACCGCTCGGAGAGGCGAGCCCAGTCCTCCTTGGTGGGCGTGCGTTCCTCGGGGAGTTCGGCGAGCGCCTCGCGGATCGTGGCCAGCGGGATTCCGACGCGCTGCGCGGCCCGGACGAAGGCCACCCGGCGCAGGGTGTCACGGGAGTAGCGGCGCTGGTTGCCGCTGGTGCGGCGGCTGCTGATCAGGCCCTTGGACTCGTAGAAGTGCAGGGCGGAGACGGCGGCGCCGCTGCGCGCGGCGACCTGGCCTACGGTCAGCTCGTGGATCTTGCCGGGAATCTGGGGCACTCGTCACAGCCTACCCACCGTGTCGCACCCGGCCGCCGTTGACAGGGGCCGTCGCCGCTAGCATGCTAAGCAGTTGCTTAGACAATGACGTGCGATGCGAGAGGCCGGGCACATGGCAGAGCCGAGGATCTTCACCTCCGTCGACGAGCTGAAGGCGGCGGTGGGCGAGCAGCTGGGGCACACCGACTGGCTGGAGATCGACCAGAAGCGGATCGACCTGTTCGCGGAGGCGACCGGCGACCACCAGTGGATCCACGTGGACCCGCAGAAGGCCGCGGCGGGCCCGTTCGGCACCACCATCGCCCACGGCTACCTGACCCTGTCCCTGCTGCCCCTGTTCGGGCCGCAGCTGATCGCGGTCGAGGGCGTGAAGATGGGCGTCAACTACGGCACCAACAAGGTCCGCTTCCCCGCCCCGGTCCCGGTCGGCTCGCGGCTGCGCGCCACCGCCGTGATCACCGGCGTGGACGACGTGCAGGGCGGCGTGCAGGTGACCGTCGCCTTCACCGTGGAACGCGAGGGCGGCGACAAGCCCGTGTGCGTGGCGGAGTCGGTGTCCCGCTACTACCTCTGAGCGCCGCCGGGGGGCGGGAAGCCGGGCCGCCCCTTCGGAGGGCACCGCCCTTGTGGGGCGGCCAGCGTCCTACCCCCGCCCCGCCCCCTCCGGCTTCGCGCCGACCATGCGGAGGACCAGGTCGGCGTAGAGCGTGCCGACCTCCTCCGGGGTGTAGGGGCCGTCGACGTTGAACCAGCGGGCCACGTCGATGCACAGGGAGAGCACGGCCAGCGTGGTGCCGTGCACGTCCAGCACGTCGAACTCGCCCGCGGCCACGCCCTCCTCGATGATCGCGCGCACCACGGCGTCCACCTGGCGGCGCAGCGCGAGGATCTCGGCGCGCGCGTCGGGGCCGAGCGAGTCCAGTTCGTACTGGACGACGCGCGCGGTGGTGCGCCCGCCGGCGTGCCAGCGGACGAAGGAGCTGACCGCGTCGGCGAGCCGGTCGGCCGCGCCGCCCTCGCCCCGGGCCGCGGTGCGCAGGATGTCCAGGGCCTTCTCGTGGCCGATCCGGCTGATGCGGTGGAGCAGCTCTTCCTTGGTCTTGTAGTGGATGTAGAGCGCGGCCGGGCTCATCCCGGCGCGGCCCGCGATGTCACGGGTCGTCGTCGCGTGGTAGCCCCGCTCGGCGAAGGCCTCCACGGCTGCCACCAGCAGCCTCCGGGCCGCGTCCGGGGTGACCTCGCCCCACGGCTGCGCGTCGCCGCCCGTCTCCTCCGCCGTACTCATCGCTCACAAGCCCCTTTCTGCGTCCGGGGCACCACCATACCGCCGAAGCTGAGCGGGCGCTTAGCGGAGCGGGCGGGCTGCGGGCACGGGCCTCACAGCTTCTCGAAGGGGTCGTGCTCGGCGAGCAGCTTCTCCAGCCGGGCCTGGTCGACCCGGCTGACGATCTGCCCGGCCTCCTGGCGGTCCCGGATCACCTTGGCGAGCGTGAAGGCGGAGGTGACCAGGTACAGCACGGCGATGGCGAGGAAGCCCCGGACCCAGGCGTCGGTGTCGAGCCGGAAGATGCCGACGGCGGTGGCCGCGAGGGCGATGGAGAACGAGGCGACGGCCTGGCCGTAGAAGGCGGCCGTGCTCTGCTGCTTGACCGGTGTGTCACTCATGCCCGACAGCATCGGCGGATGTGGCCGCGGCCACATCCGCCGGGATACTCAGTCCGGGTACTCATACCGGGTACTCGGCCGCGGCACCGGACCCACCGGGGGCGAGGGCGGCTTCAGAAGGCGGAGACCCCCGTCAGCGCCCGTCCGATGACCAGCTTCTGGATCTGGCTGGTGCCCTCGTAGAGGGTCATCACCCGGGCGTCGCGCAGCAGCTTGCCCGCCGGGTACTCGTCGATGTAGCCGTAGCCGCCGAAGACCTGGAGGGCGTTGTTGGCGGCGCGCACGGCGGCCTCGGAGGCGAACAGCTTGGCCTTGGAGGACTCCACGGCGAAGGGCAGGCCGCGGTCGATCAGGTCGGCGACCCGCCAGGTCAGCAGCCGGGCGGCGTCCACGTCCACGGCGATGTCGCTGATCAGTTCCTGGACGAGTTGGTGGTGGGCGATGCTCTTGCCGAACTGTTCGCGCTCGCCGGCGTAGCGGACCGCGGCGTCCAGCGCGGCCTGGGCTATCCCGACGCAGCCGGCCGCCACCGACATCCGGCCCTTGGCCAGCGCGGACATGGCGACCGCGAAGCCCTTGCCCTCCGGGCCCAGCATGGCGGAGGCCGGCACCCGCACGTCCTCCAGGACGAGTTCGGCGGTGGCCTGGCCGCGCAGGCCGA
Source organism: Streptomyces sp. NPDC093260 (assembly GCF_040683715.1). Taxonomy (NCBI): domain Bacteria; kingdom Bacillati; phylum Actinomycetota; class Actinomycetes; order Kitasatosporales; family Streptomycetaceae; genus Streptomyces; species Streptomyces sp. NPDC093260. The sequence goes on along the minus strand of NZ_JBFBEK010000009.1, from coordinate 35,291 downwards.
GCTTGCCGTGGATGGTGCGGCGGGTCAGGCCGGGGGTGTCGGCGGGGACGAGGAAGGCGGAGACGCCCTTGTGGCCGGGGGCGTCGGTGGAGCGGGCGAAGAGCAGGACGACGTCGGCCCAGGTGCCGTTGGTGATGAACATCTTGGCGCCGTTGATGACGTAGTCGTCGCCGTCGCGCACCGCCCGGGTGGCGAGGTTGCCCGCGTCGGAACCGGTGCCGGGTTCGGTCAGGCCGAAGCAGCCGACGTACTCACCGGAGGTCAGGCCCGGCAGCCAGCGCCGCTTCTGCTCCTCGTCGCCCCAGGCGGCGACGGTCTTGGCGACCAGGCCGAGGGAGACGGAGACGATGCCGCGCACGGAGGAGTCGCCGCGGCCGAGTTCCTCGGTGACCAGGCAGTAGGCGAGGTGGTCGCCGCCGGAGCCGCCGTACTCCTCGGGGACGGTGAGCCCGAGGAAGCCGACCTCCCCGAGCTTCTTCACGAGCGACCGGTCGACCTCCTCGGCGCGGTCCCAGGCGACGACGTGGGGGGCGATCTCCCGCTCGACGAAGTCCCGGGCGAGCTGCCGCACCGCGGTCTGCTCCTCGCTGAGGCCGAGGTTCATGACGGATCACCCCAAAGATGACAGATCTTGAAAGCCGTACATTTAAATTAACACTGCTAGTTTTACCCCGCAGCCCTACTATGTGGGCCATGGCCCGACCGCGCAAGCCCCTCCTCAGCACCGACCGCATCGTCACGACGGCGCGGGAGCTCGTGGACGCCGAGGGCCTGGCGGCCGTCTCCACCCGGCGCCTCGCGACCGAACTCGGGGTCAGCGGGCCCTCGCTCTACAACCACTTCCGCACCAAGGACGAGATCCTGGAGGCGGTCGCGGACTCGGTGAGCGCGCAGGTCGATCTGTCGATGTTCGAGGACGGCCGGGAGTGGCGGACCGCGCTGCACGACTGGGCCGTCTCCTACCGGGCCGCCCTGCGCGACCACCCGAACATCGTCCCCGTGCTGGCCCGCGGCCCCGGCCGCCGCCCGGCCGCGCTCCGGCTGGCCGACGCGGTCTACGGCGCGATGGTCGACGCGGGGTGGCCGCCGGCGCAGGCGACCTCCATCGGCGCGCTGATGCGGTACTTCATCATGGGTTCCGCGCTCGGCTCCTTCGCCGGCGGCTTCGTGGACGACGCCAGCGCCTACGACCCCGCCGACTACCCGCATCTCGGCCAGGCGCACCTGCTGGCCGAGCAGCAGGAGAAGATCGACGAACGGGCCTTCGAGGCGGGGCTGTCCGCGCTGCTGGACGGTCTGGCGCAACAGTACGAGCAGGTCGGGCGAGGGGCGTAGGCCGCGTCCGGGCCTGCCCCCGGACGACGGCGAGCCGGACGGCCGCGACGACGTACGCGGTGCCGGCACCGGTGGTGCTGATGTCGTGGCCGCTGCCGGGCGAGGCGCCGGGCGCGCTGCCGCCGGCGGGCGGGGTGCCGTGCCTGGCGGGCGTCGCGGTTCGCCGTCCCGACGGCGCCGGCGGGACGGCGGCGCGGGCACGTGTCCTGACCGGCTCGCGGGCGCCCGTCGCGTCCGCCGTGCGGGACGGGCGCGGTCAGAACACCACCAGGGACCGGCCGCCCTTGCCGGCCGTCATGTTCTCGAAGGCGGCCGGGATGCCGTCCAGGGCGATGCGTTCGGTCACCAGGGCGCTCAGGTCCAGGCGGCCGGTGCGGACGTGGTCGGCGAGGACGGGGAGGTCCCGGGCCGGGTCGCAGTTGCCGTAGACACAACCGGTGAGGGTGCGGCCCCAGTGGAAGATCTCCAGGGCGTTGAAGGTGACCTGCTCGTCCTTGCCGCCGATGCCGACGACCGTCGTACGGCCGCCCCGGCGGGTGGACTCCCAGGCGGCGCGGATGGTGACGGCGCGGCCCACGCACTCCACGGCCACGTCGACGCCCTGCTTCCCGGTGAGGGCGCGGATCTCGCGGGGCGTGTTCCCGGAGGCGACGACGTAGTCCGTGGCGCCCGCCGCGCGGGCCAGCTCTTCCTTCTTCGGGGACACGTCGACGGCGACGATCCGTTCGGCGCCCGCGATCCGGGCGGCCTGGAGGGTGGCGAGGCCGACTCCGCCGACGCCGAAGACGGCCACGGTCTCCCCCGGCCTGACCTCGGCCGCGTGGTGGACCGCGCCGTAGCCGGTGAGGACCGCGCAGCCGAGGAGGGCGGCGTCGGCGAGCGGGACGCCCTCGGGCAGGGGCAGGACGCAGGAGGAGGCGACGACGGTCTCCTCGGCGAAGGCGGCGACGTTCAGTCCGGGGTGCAGCTCGACGCCGTCGGCGGTGCGGGCGTAGACGTCGGCGGTGCCGTTGAGCGCGTTGGCGCACAGCCACACCTCGCCGAGCGAGCAGGCGTGACAACTGCCGCAGGATGGCGCCCAGTTGAGGACGACGGAGTCGCCGGGTGCGACATGGTCGACGCCCTCCCCGACGGCGAGCACGGTGCCTGCGCCCTCGTGGCCGAGGACGGCGGGCACCGGGACCCGCATGGTGCCGTTGGTCAGCGACAGGTCGGAGTGGCAGACCCCGGCGGCGGCCAGGCGCAGGCGGACCTGGCCGGGGCCGGGCTCGGGCAGCTCGACGGAGGTGATCTCCAGCGGGGCCCCGATGGCGGGCAGGACGGCGGCGCGTACGGCCATGGCTCGTGACTCCCTTAGAACTGGAGGGACTTGGTCTGGAGGTACTCGGCCAGGCCGTGCCGGCCGAGTTCCCGGCCGACGCCGGACTGCTTGTAACCGCCGAAGGGGGCCAGCGGGTTGAACCGGCCGCCGTTGATGTCGACCTGACCGGTGTCCATCCGGCGGGCGAAGGCGACCGCCTCCTCCTCGTCACCCGCCCACACCGCGCCGGCCAGGCCGTAGACCGTGCCGTTGGCGATCCGCAGGGCGTCGTCCTCGTCGTCGTAGCGCAGGACCGACAGGACCGGGCCGAAGATCTCCTCCTGGGCGACGGTCATGCCGGGCGTGACGTCGGCGAGGACGGTCGGGGCGACGAAGTAGCCGCGCTCGCGTGGGGCTTCGGGGCCGCCGGCGACCAGGCGCGCGCCCTCGGCGACACCCTGCTCGATGTAGCCGCGCACCCGCTGGAGCTGCTTGGCGTTGACCAGCGGGCCGATCCGGTCGCCGTACTTGGCGGCAGCGGCGGCGGCGAGTCCCACCGCCTCGTCGTACCGGTCGCGGTGCACCAGCATGCGGGTCCAGGCGCTGCACGTCTGGCCGGAGTTGGACATGACGTTGGCGACGCCGACGTTGACCGCCCTGGCTAGGTCGGCGCTGGGCAGGATGACGTTGGCGGACTTGCCGCCGAGTTCCAGGGCGACCCGCTTGACGGCGGCGCCGGCCGTCGCGCCGATCCTCCGGCCGACGGCCGTGGAGCCGGTGAAGGAGACCAGGTCGACGTCCGGGTGCTCGGCGAGCGCCTGGCCGGCGACCGGGCCGAGGCCGGTGACCAGGTTGACGACGCCGGCCGGGACCCCGGCCTCGTCGACCGCCTCGGCGAACAGCTGGGCGGTCAACGGAGTGTCCTCGGCGGGCTTGAGGACGACCGTGCAGCCGGCGGCCAGCGCGGGGGCGACCTTGGCGACGATCTGGTGCAGGGGGTAGTTCCAGGGCGTGATGGCGCCGACCACGCCGACCGGCTCGTGGAACACGGTCGAGTTGCCGACCACCTCCTCGAAGGCGTACGTCGCCGCGAGGCCGGCGTAGGAGCCGGCGACCGCGATCGGCACGCTCGCGTGCACCGCCTGCGAGAACGCCAGGGGCGAGCCCAGTTCGGCGGTGACGGTCTCGGAGATCTCGTCCTTGCGGGCGGCGAGGACGTCCCGCAGGGCGGCCAGGCGCGCGGCTCGTCCGGCGGGCGGGGTGGCGGCCCAGCCGGGCAGGGCGGCGCGGGCGGCGCGCACCGCCGCGGCCACGTCCTCGGCGGTGCCCGCGGGGACGGTGGCGATGACCTGTTCGTCGGCCGGGTTCACCACCTCGATGACGTCCCGGCCCACGGCGGGCCGCCAGGCGCCGTCGATGTACATGCCGTCGTGTGCCTTCATGGTGCTGCGCTCCTTGGGGGCGGGGGCGGCATCGTCCTGGTCCGTGGACCGCGGTCGCTCCGTCCGCGTCACAACCTACCGACAGGCCATAAACTAGCGTCGATAGTTTTCGGATACCAGAGACCGCCGGGAAGTGTCCGCCGGATCACCCCGCCCTCCTCCCCCGCCGGTTCACTCGTCCAGGTCGGGCAGATGATCCGGGACCGGGCAGATCCGCTCGCCGTGCTGGTCGAAGACGAACAGGTGGGCGAGGTCCACCAGGAGCGGCACCTGCATGCCGTGCCCCAGCCGGATGTCCGGCGTGGTGCGCACGACGAGGTCGCCGGGCAGCCGCGGCTCCGGCGCGGCGGGGGCGTCCGGCATGCCGGGCGCCTCGGCCGTGCGGTCGAGCACGGCCACCGGCGATCCGGCGCGCAGGGCGCCCGCCCGCTCCCGCAGCCACTCCAGGGCCGTGCCGCCGTCGCGCCGTCGCCTGCCGGCCGGGCGGCGGGCCGGGCGCGGGGCCTCCAGGTCCGGTACGACGGCGGGACTGGAGCCGGTGTCGAAGTGCACGAGGACCTCGTGGCCCTGGAACTCCAGGTGCTCCACCAGTCCGGTGAGCGGCACCTCGCCGGGCCGGGCGGCGCTCGGCTTCGCGATCCGCACCGCCTCCGAGCGCAGGCCCACGATGACCTCCCGGCCCTGCTGTACACGCAGCAACTGGTGGTCCAGGGTGAGCGGTTCGGGCAGCCGCAGGAACTGCTTGCCGAGGCTGATGGTCATGGCGCCGTCCAGCGGGGCGCGGACCAGGCCGCGCAGCAGGTTGATGCGCGGGGTGCCGACGAAGGCGGCGACGAAGACGTTGCGGGGCAGCGTGTACACCGCGCGCGGGGTGTCCACCTGCTGGAGGACGCCGCCGCGCAGCACGGCGACCCGGTCGCCGAGCGACATGGCCTCGGACTGGTCGTGGGTGACGTAGACGGTGGTGACCTTCAGCTGCCTGGTCAGCTTGGCTATCTCGGCGCGCAGATGGTTGCGGAGCTTGGCGTCGAGGTTGGACAGCGGCTCGTCCATCAGGAAGGCGGAGGGGTGGCGGGCGATGGCCCGGCCCATGGCCACCCGCTGGCGCTCGCCGCCGGAGAGCTGGCCGGGGAAGCGGTCGAGCAGGTCCTCGATGCCGAGCATCCGGGCGGTGGCGCCGACGCGTGCGCCGTGGTCCGCGCCGGGCGACTCGATGCGCAGCGGGAAGCCGATGTTGTCGCGGCTGGTCATGTTCGGGTAGAGCGCGAAGTTCTGGAAGACCATCGCCATGTCCCGGCCGGCGGGCGGCAGGTCGTTGGCGTACTCGCCGTCGAGCAGCAACTGCCCCTCGGTGATCTCCTCCAGCCCCGCGATCATCCGCAGGACGGTGGACTTGCCGCAGCCGGAGGGGCCGAGCAGGACCAGGAACTCACCCGGTGCGATGTCGAGCGACAGCCGGTCCACCACCCGGCCGCCCTTGGTGCCGTAGGTCTTGCTCACGTCGTGCAGAGAGATGGCGCGTGTCATGAGGCATGCCTTCGGGGACTCACCAGAGCGCTGGGGCTCCGCGCGTCGGACGCCCCGTGCGGGTCGTACGGGGCGTGTGAGTCACGGAAGTTAACGGAATGTACGCACTCGGGGGAAGACACCGGACATGATCCGGCGTGGGCGTCCACCTGTTGAGATGGGCGGTCCGGGGCGAGGGGCGGGTGGGGGCGGCGGTTCGGGAGCCGGCGCCCCCACCGGGCTTCGGACGCCCCGGCCTCGGTCACTTCGGTCTCGGCCGCCCCGGCTCCTGCCGCCCGGGCTCACTTCGTCGCCGTCAGGTGGGCGAAGACCACGACGTTGCTGGAGTACCCGGTGCGGCGGGTGTAGAGGCCGCCGCAGGTGATGACATGCAGTTCGGGGCGGCGGGAGGGGCCGTACACCTCCTTGTCGGGGAAGCGGTCCTTGTCGAAGACGCGCACCTTGTCCACGGTGTAGACGGCGGTACGGCCGTCCGCGCGCCGCACCTCGATGGTGCGGCCCGGCTCCACCTGGCCGAGCGCGGCGAAGACGGCGGCGCCGGTCGTGGTGTCGCGGTGCCCGACCGCGAGGGCGGTGCCGGACTCGCCCGGGGTGGGGCCGCCCTCGTACCAGCCGACCAGTTTGGGCTTGTCGACCGGCGGGGTCCCCAGCTGCCGGTGCGCGTCGAGGCCGACGCCGATGGTCGGGGCCTCGATGCCCAGGGAGGGGATGCGCAGCGAGGTCGCCTTGGAGGGGGGCAGCGGTGCGGGCGGCGGGCCCGTGTCGTGCGGCGGTGCGGTGGGGTCCGCGCCCTCGCCGTCCGTGCCGACGCGGGCCGCCGCGGCGGGGCCGGCCGCGCGGCCGGGTGCGTCGTGCGCGTGGTGCCCCCCGCACCGGACCCCCGCCGTCACCAGGACGGCCGTGAGGGCGGCCGTCCTGACCAGGCGGTAGGCGCGGGTCCGGTACCAGGGCCTGCGTCGGCGTCTACGCGGCGCCATGGGGGCGCCGGCGGATCAGCCGGAAGTACGCGACCCCGCTGACCACGACCAGGCCGACGGCGGCGGCCCCGGCGACCGGGGAGAACGCGTCGGCGGCGCTGGCGAGACCACCGCCGCCCGCGTGCACGCCGCCCTTGGGGCCGCCGCCCTGCCCGTCGTGGCCCGGGGCGCTCCCGCCGCGCTGGCCGTTGTCGTCGCGGTCCTGGTCACCGTCGCCGCGGCTCTGGTCGTCGATCTGACGGCCGGGGCCCGGGGCGCCCTGCTGGTGCTCCTCGTCGTGGCAGTCGACGCGGAACAGCTTCTCCTTCGAGATGCCCGCCACGGTCCAGATCAGCTTGTACTGGCCGTCGGAGAGCATCAGCGGGTCGGTGTGGCCGGCGCCGTTGGCCAGCGGGACGGTGCCGGTGACGGTGGCCCGGGTGGGCAGCGGGGGCTGGGCCTGGATGGTGTAGCCGATGGTGGGGAGGACGTCGAAGTTGACGGCGTCGAGGTAGAACCGGCAGACGACGGGGTCGTCCTTCGAGACGCCGAACGGCACGCCCGCTCGGTGGATCTTGATGTCGCCGGCCTCCCCCTGCGCCATGGCGTCCGGCGCGGACAGCCACGTGGCGCCCACCGCGGTGAGGGCCGTCAGGGCCGCGACGGCGCCGGCACGGGAGCCGAGGGTCCGTGGGATCGTCAGGGTGGGCATGCGCGCTCCTCCGAGTCAGACGATTTTCATACAAATCGCTCTTTCACCTGACTCTCTTTCACACCGCTCCTCACCGCCACGGCACCCCGGCGCGACGCGCCGCGAAAGATCACTCGTGCGGAGCAGACGGCGCACCGCCGGAGGCGGGGATGTCCGGGTACAGCCGCGGAGCGACCCCCCGACGGCCCCGATCCCCGGCCCCGCCAGGGCCCCGGCCCGGCCGCCGCGGATGTCCCTGCCGGCCGCCACGGGGTGTCCCTCGGCTGCCGCGGGTGCCCCGGCCGGCGACCGTAGTGGTCCGGGGGGACCAGGGGGTCGAGGCGTCTTCGGCCGCGACGGCGGACCGAGGCCGGCCCCGGGCCCGGGCGGGTCCGGCCGTGGCGGCGGCCCCCGGAGGGCTTCGCCGCCCCGGCCGTCCCCGGACGGCTTCGCCGCCATGACCGCGCCCGGGTCGGCCGCCGGGGCGATCCCGCGCCGGCCCTCAGGGGCCGTGCCTGGTCGGCCGCCCGGGCCGAGCCCGGCGCAGCGGACCTCCCGGGGCCGACGCGGGCACGTCTCTCCCCGGGGCGGCGGCCGAAGCGGACTCGGCCGCCCCGGCGATCCCGGAGGTCGCCCCCAGGGCCGGCCCAGGGTCGGTCGTAGGGTCAGGCCCGGCGTGGCGCGGGCTTCCCCGGGGGCCGACGCGGGCCGCTCCCTCCGGGCGGCCGGGCGTGCGCGGCGTGCAGCCGGCCGACGTCCGTCCGGCGCGAGCCTGTTCCGCGCGCTCAGTCCAGTACGCGGCCCAGATAGGCCCGCAGCAGCTCCCGCGTCTCCGCGATGATCTTCTCGTCGCCCTCGGGGTCGACGCGGAAGGCGAGTTGGACCAGGGTGTCGGCGGTCTCGACGGCGATCAGGAAGACGCGGCGCAGGTCCTCGTCCGGCTCCCGGTGGAGGTGACCGGAGAGCAACTGGGTGAGGCGGCGGGCCACGCGGTGGTTGGGCTCGGTGTGGCGGGTGCCGAGGGGGATCTGGTTGCCGAAGTCGACCAGGGAGAAACCGGGCGCGGTCCGCTTCATGGCCAGGTACTCGTCCAGGACGGCGTCCACGGCCACGTGCCAGTGGACGCCCCGGACGCCTCCGTCCGCCTCCGCCGACGGGTCCGCGTCCTCGTCCGCCGCCTCGTCGGCGGTCTTCTTCAGACGCTCCAGCACCCGCTCGGTGTACCGCTCCAGATTGCGCTGCGCGAGCGCGTCGGCCATGGCCCGCTTGTTGCCGAAGAAACGGTAGACGGAGCCGATCGGCACGCCCGCGCGCTGAGCCACGGCGCGGGTGCTCAGCGCGTCGTAACCGACCTCGTCGAGGAGGTCGGCGCAGGCGTCGAGGATCCTGGTCAGCCGTTCGGCGCTGCGCCGCTGCACGGGGGCGCGGCGGAGCGAGGTCGCTTGGTGCACGGGCATCATGATGCATCCCCCGGCCACGGCGGTGAACCGCGCCCCGCACCACCCGCCGCCGCGGTGCCCGCGTCCCGCGCCGCACCGGCCGCCCGCGTCGCGGCGTCCACCACGCCCGCCACCGTGTCCCGGGCCGCCGCCGGGGCCGCCGTCGCCGCCGGCACGCGCGCGGCCGCGGCCGGACCCGCGTCGCCGACCGGTGCACCACGGGCCGGTCCCGGACCCACCCTGTGCTCCTCCGACGCACCTGAGTTGCCGCCCGCATCCGAATCCGCCCGGCCCTTCGGCGCACCCGCCCTCGAGGCCGTACCCGTCGGCCCGTGCGTGCCGGGGAGCGAGGACGATCCCGTCGGCGCGGGCGAGGGCGAGACCGCCCCCTTCGACTCCGGGCCCGAACCCTTCGCCCCCGGCCCCGCCTCCTTCGACCCCGGCGAACCCGCCCCCGCAGCCGTCGCACTCGGCGCACCCGACCCCGGCCCGCCCTCCGTTGCCCCCACGGCTCCCGGAGACGACGCCTCTCCCGACGGCACGGCCCCCGGCGCCAGTCCCGACGCCGTGATGTCCGCGGTGCTCTGGACCGGGCGGCCCGCCACCGCCCACACCGTGCCGTCGTCGGCGTAGAGGCGGGCGGTGACGTGGTGGGTGCCGCGCGGGACGAGGCGGGCGGGGAGGCGGTAGTCGGGAGTGCGCAGGCGGCCGACCAGGCGGCCGTCCACCAGCAGGTGGGCGAGGCCGCGCCCGGCCGCCGGACGCGCGGCCGCGCCGGCCGGGGAGAAGCGGAAGCGGCGGACGGTCAGCCGTACGTCCCAGCTGCCGTCGGCGTCGGGCCGTACCTCGACGCCGACCTCGGGCGCCTCCCCCTGGGCCACCTCGCGGTAGGGCCGCCCCTCCTCGTCGGCGCGGTCGACGACCCTGCCCACCGGCGATGCCGACTTCTCCGCCGTGCCGCTCCCCCGCGCACCGCCCGAACCGCAGCCGGCCGCGCCGGCGCACAGCAGGACGCAGGCCGCGAGCGCGGCGAGAGATCCACGGGTCCATGACGTCATGTCCGGAGGGTAGAACAACCGTCCGACAGCCTGGATCCCCCTCAGGTCGGGTTCCCGCACCACCCGCAGGACGACCGGGATCGCCGAGGCCCTCTTGCGCCCGGGAAAACGCAATCCTACGGTGTTCCATAGGAATCAGTCGGCAAGGGAGCGATGATGAGCGGGGACGCACGCAAGAGGGCCGAGGCGCTGGCCTACCTCTCCGGTTTCGGCAACGAGCACAGCTCGGAGGCGGTTCCGGGCGCACTGCCGGCGGGCCGCAACTCCCCCCAGCGCGCCCCCCTCGGCCTGTACGCGGAGCAGCTCAGCGGCACGGCCTTCACCGAGCCGAGGGCGCACAACCGCCGCTCGTGGCTCTACCGCGTCCGGCCGTCCGCCGCGCACCCGAAGTTCGTCCGCACCGGCAACGGCTCCCTGCGCACCGCGCCGTTCAACCAGGCGGTGCCCGACCCCAACCGGCTGCGCTGGAACCCGCTGCCGGAGCCGGAGGCCGGCACGGACTTCCTGGCCGGGCTGTGGACCCTCGGCGGCAACGGCGACGCCACCCAGCGCAGCGGCATGGCCGTACACCTGTACCACGCCAATTCCTCGATGGAGCGCGTCTTCGGCGACGCGGACGGCGAACTGTTGATCGTCCCCGAGCACGGCGGGCTGCTGCTGCACACGGAGTTCGGGCTGCTGCACGCCGAGCCCGGCGAGACGGCGCTGATCCCGCGCGGGGTGCGCTTCCGGGTCGAGCTCCTCGACGCCACCGCGCGCGGCTACGTCTGCGAGAACTACGGCGCCGCCTTCCGCCTCCCCGACCTCGGTCCCATCGGCGCCAACGGCCTCGCCAACGCCCGGGACTTCCGCGCCCCGGTCGCCGCGTACGAGGACGTGGAGGGCCCCGTGGAGGTGGTGAACAAGTTCTGCGGCAACCTGTGGACCGCGACCTACGACCACTCCCCGCTCGACGTCGTCGCCTGGCACGGCAACTACGTGCCGTACGTCTACGACCTGCGCCGGTTCAACGTCATCGGGACCATCTCCTACGACCACCCGGACCCGTCGATCTTCACGGTGCTGACCTCGCCGAGCGACACCCCGGGCCTGGCCGGCGTGGACTTCGTGGTCTTCGCGCCGCGCTGGCTCGTGGGCGAGGACACCTTCCGGCCGCCGTACTTCCACCGGAACGTGATGAGCGAGTACATGGGCCTGATCGAGGGCGCCTACGACGCGAAGGCGGAGGGCTTCGTGCCCGGCGGCGGCTCGCTGCACAACATGATGTCGGCGCACGGACCGGACCGGGAGACGTTCGACCGGGCGAGCGCGGCCGAGCTGAAGCCGCAGAAGATCGACGACGGCCTGGCGTTCATGTTCGAGACCCGCTGGCCGGTCACCCTCACCCCGCACGCGGCCCGCGCCGAGCATCTCCAGCAGCGATACGACGACGTGTGGCAGGGTCTGGAACGCCACTTCCGCCCCACGCACTGACCCCGCGACCGACCTTGCACTGACCGGCCCCTACCGGTACGGATGGCCCGTGACCTCCTTCGCCCCGGATTCGATCGTCCTGAACCGCAAGCTGCCGCTGTGGTACCAGGTGTCGCAGTCGCTGCGCGCCTCGATCCTCGGCCGCTCCCCCCGCGATCCGCTGCGCCTGCCCACCGAGGAGCAGTTGGCCGGGCACTACGGGGTGAGCGTGCTGACCATGCGGCAGGCGCTGAAGGAGCTGGAGGACGAGGGGCTGATCACCCGGCACCGGCGGCGCGGCACGTTCATCGAGCCGGAGGCGCGGCGCGGCTCCCCGGTGCGGCTCCTCGGCTCGGTGGACGCGATCGTGGCCCAGCAGTCGGGCATGACGACCGAGCTGCTGGAGCACGGCAGGGCGCCGGTGCCCGCCGAACTCGCCGAGTTCTTCCCGGATCTCGGCGAGGTGGCGACGTACCACCGGCTGCGCGGCGACGAGAAGACCGGCGAGCCGACCAACCACGCCCGCAACTACGTCCGTCCGGAGCTGGCCGGGCGGATATCACCGGACGATCTGGTGCGCTGGCCGATGACCAAGGTGCTGCGGGACGTGGTGGGCGCGGACATCAGCCGGATCACGGACACCGTGGAGGCCCGGCTGGCCGATCCGGAGACGGCCCGGCTGCTGGACGTGCCGCTGCTGAGTCCGATCCTGCACTACACGGGCGTCACCTACGACACTGCGGGCCGCCCGCTGGACGTGGTGGTCATCAACTACCGGGGCGACCGCTTCTCGTTCACGGTCACGCTCGACGCCACCTGAGCACCGCCCGGCCCCTGGCCCGCGCCCGCCGCGCAGGCCGTACGATTCCGGGCGTGCCGTACGACGACGACGCTCCGCCGCTGGCGGACCTCATGCCGTGGTCCGTCGCACCGCCGCGACTCGGGCGGGGGTGGCCGACGGCCCCCGACGCCGCCTGTCTGCGCTCCCGTTGGGAGGCCCTGCTGCGGGCCGAGGGCGCGGAGCGGGAGGCCCTCTTCGAGCCGACGCGGGCCCGGACGCCGTCCACGGCCGTGGGGCAGTTGCCGGGCCGCTCGGGCGGCACGGAGAAGCTGGCCCGGGCGTCGGGCCCGTGCCCGGAGCCGGTACGGGTGCTGGCGGCGCCCTTCGACGAGCAGTGGCTGATCCCGGACCACCGGCTGATCGACGCGGCCCGGCCGGAGCTGTGGCGGGTGGCGGACGACCGGCAGGTCTTCGTCGTGGAGACGCCGGCCGCCCCGGGCCCGGGGCGGCCGCCGCTGCTGGCCACCTCCCTGCTGCCGCTGCTGCGGCCGGGCCGCGTCCGCCCGCTGTACCGCCGCCCGGAGGGCCGGGAGCCCAACCTCGCGCCCGGTCTGCTGGAGCATCTGGCCGGCCGTCTCGGGCACGCCCCGGCCCCGGAGGACGTGCTGGCCTGGACGCTGACGGCCGGCCGGCCGGGACCGGACGGCCCGGTCGTCCCGCTCACCGGGGACCCCGGGCGGTGGGCGGCCGGTGTGGCGGCGGGCCGCCGCACGCTGTGGCTGATGCGCCGCGACGGCGAGCGCCCCAAGCTGCCCGGCGGCCGCCGCCCCTACGTCCGCGCACCACTGCCGCCCCGCCCGCTGACCGTGCGCTACGACCGCGACGAGGAGGCGCTGTACCTGGACGAGGGCCGTATCGCGCCGGTGCCGCCGGCGGCCTGGGACTTCGAGACCGCATCGGGCCGGGTGCTGGAGCAGTGGTTCGCGGCCCGCACCGGCCCCGCCGAGGCGGACGGTCTCGCGGCGATCCGCCCGGCGGCCTGGCCGCAGACGTGGACGTCCGAGCTGCTGGAGCTGATCACGGTCCTGGCCCTGCTCGCCGAGGCCCGCGGCCCAGGACCTGAGGAGCCGGTGACCGATCCGGTCGGCGTCGCCGAACTGCGGGCGGCGGGCGTCCTGCCGGTACCGGAGTCCGCGCGCCGCCCGGCCACCGTCCTGGACCACCAGGAGGAGGGCCCGGAGGGCCAGTTCGCCCTGCTCTGAGGGCGTCCCCGGTCAGGCGGCGGCCGGCTCAGCCGCGGGGCGCGAAGCCGTCCAGCACCCGTGTCACCGCCCGCTCGAACACCGCCTCAAGGTCGACGGGGCCCGCGCCCTCGGCGAAGGCGGCCGCCATGCGCGGGTAGGCGCCGGTGGCGACCTGGCCGCCCAGGTAGGCGATCCGCACGGCGGTCTCCTCCGCCTCGGACCAGGGCAGGGAGCGGGTGCGCTCGGCGGTGGCCAGCTCGTTGGAGACGTACATGGTCACCACGGCGTTGAGCATGGCGACGAGTTCCATCTTGGTGCCGTAGGACGCCTCCAGCGGGTCCAGGCAGGTCAGGCAGTGCTCCAGATAACGCAGGGTGTGGGGGCTGAAGCCGTAGATCCCGGACATCAGGCGGGGCAGCCAGGTGTGACGGCGCATCAGGTCGCGGGACTGGTGCGCGACCCGGCGCATGTCGGCGCGCCAGTCGCCGCTCGGCTCCCACAGCTCGTGCTCGCCGCCGACGGCGTCCACCATCAGCTCGTACAGGTCCTCCTTGCGGGGGACGTAGTTGTACAGCGACATCGTGCCGCAGCCCAGTTCGGCGGCGACGTGCCGCATCGAGACCGCGTCGAGACCGCCGGCGTCGGCGATCCGCACGGCGGCCGCCGCGATGTCCGCGCGCGTGTACGCGGGCTTCGGCCCCCGGCCGGTCCGCTCGGGACGGGCCCAGATCACTTCGGGTCGGGCCGCACGGCCAGCCATGGTTCACCACCTCGCCCCACCATCGTAGTTACGTACACCGTACGTAGTGCGCTATGGTCGAGCCATGACTTCTACGTACGCTGTACTCAGTGAGGGTCTGGAGAAGAGGTTCGGCGAGATCCACGCCGTGCGCGGGCTGGACCTGGCGGTCGCCGAGGGCACGGTCTGCGGGGTGCTCGGGCCCAACGGCGCCGGCAAGACCACGGCCGTACGCCTGCTGACCACGCTGCTGCGGCCGGACGCGGGCTCGGCCCGGGTGGCCGGGCACGACCTGGTGCGCGAGCCGGCCGCCGTGCGCCGCGCGATCGGGGTGACCGGCCAGGACACCTCCGTGGACGCGGACCTCACCGGACGGCAGAACCTGCGCCTGTTCGCCCGGCTGCACCGCGTCCCGGACGCCGCCGCCCGCGCCGACGAGCTGCTGGAGCGGTTCGGCCTGACCGAGGCCGCCGGGCGCTGCGCCTCGACCTACTCGGGCGGGATGCGCCGCCGCCTGGACCTGGCGGCCAGTCTGCTGCGCCGCCCGGCCGTGCTGTTCCTGGACGAGCCGACCACCGGTCTCGACCCGGCCAGCCGCAACCGGATCTGGGCGGCGGTGCAGGAGCTGAAGGAGCAGGGCACGACGGTGGTGCTGACCACCCAGTACCTGGAGGAGGCCGACCGGCTGGCCGACGAGATCGCCCTGGTGGAGCGCGGCCGGATCGCGCACACCGGCTCTCCGGCCCAGCTCAAGGCACTGGTCGGCGCCCACGCCGAGGCCGTCCTCGCCGACGCCGCCGATCTGACGCGGGCGGCGGCCGTGCTGGACCGGCTCACGGGCGCCGAGCCGGTGCTCGACCACGAGCGGGTCACCGTCGGCGCGGTCTGCACCGACCCGACGCTCACCCTGCCCCGGCTGGTGCGCGAACTCGACGCGGCCGGCGTCCTCGTGCTCGACGTCAGCCTCAGACCGCCCACCCTCGACGACGTGTTCCTCCGGCTGACCGCAGACACCCCGGTGAAGGAGATCGCGGCATGAACGCCCTGGCGCACGACGGCACGGCGATGGTGGGCCGGCAGCTGCTCCGGGTCCGCAACAACCCGGGCCTGGCGATCCTGACCCAGATCATGCCGATCAACATGCTGCTGTTCTTCGGCTACGTCTTCGGCAGCGCGCTGGCGATGCCCGGCCGGGAGTACCGCGCCTTCCTGGTGCCGGGCCTGCTGGCGGCGACGGCGGCGGGCGGGATCATGACGGGCATGTTCCAGGCGGCGCAGGACACGCACCGGGGCGTGACGGACCGCTTCCGCGCCCTGCCGGTGAGCCGGGCGGCGGTGCCGCTCGGGCAGGCGGTGGCCGACCTGGTCGTCACCGCGCTCGGCACGGTGCCGCTGCTGCTGGTCGGGCTGGCCGTGGGCTGGCGGATCGAGGGCGGCCCCGCGCGGGCGGCCGGGGCGGTGGCCCTGCTGCTGCTCTTCCGCTTCGCCTGCACCTGGGCGGGCATCCTGCTGGGACTGCTCTCGCGCAGCGAGGAGGCGGCCGGTCAGCTCGGCGCGTCGACGTTCGTCCTGCCGCTGCTGTCCAACGCCTACATCCCGACCGGCGACCTGGCCGGCTGGCTGCGCGCGGTCGCCGAGTGGAACCCGATCAGCGCGGTCACGGCGGCCCTGCGGGACCTGTTCGGCAACGCCCCCGCCCCGGACGGCGCCGCCTGGCCGGTGGCCCACCCGGTCGCCGGGACGCTCGCCTGGAGCGTGGCGCTGATCGCCCTGTGCGCGCCGCTCGCGGTACGCCGGTACGCGCGCGGCGCGGACTGAGCCGCTGAGCCGCGGCCCGCCTGGAGGGGGGCGGACGCTGCTGACAAGACGCCCGTGCGCGGGTCATGATCCAGCGCATGGACCAGCTTCCCCTGCCCCTGGAGGGCATCACCGTCGTCGCCGTCGAACAGGCCGTCTCGGCCCCCTTCGCGACCCGGCAGCTCGCCGATCTCGGCGCCCGGGTGATCAAGGTCGAGCGGATCGACGGCGGCGACTTCGCGCGCGGCTACGACACCGCCGCCGGCGGCCTGGCCTCCCACTTCGTGTGGTGCAACCGCGGCAAGGAGTCGATAGCGCTGGACCTGAAGGACCCGCGGGGCCTGGCCGTGGTGCGGCGGCTGGTCGCGGACGCGGACGTGTTCGTGCAGAACCTCGCCCAGGGCGCCGCCGCCCGGCTGGGTCTGGACGCGGCCACGCTGTGCGGCGCGCACCCGCGGCTGATCGCCGTGGACATCTCGGGGTACGGCTCGGGCGGCCCGTACGCGGACAAGCGGGCCTACGACATGCTCGTGCAGTGCGAGGCGGGCCTGGTGTCGGTGACCGGGACGCCGGGGCGGCCGGTGAAGGCGGGCATCCCGGCGGCGGACATCGCGGCGGCCATGTACGCCTTCTCGGGGGTGCTGGCCGCCCTGGTGCGGCGCGGGGCGACCGGGCGGGGCGGGCCGGTGGAGGTGTCGATGCTGGAGGCGCTGGCCGAGTGGATGGGCCATCCGCTGCACCACGCGATGCACGGGGGCGCCGCCCCGGCGCGCACCGGCCTGGCGCACGCGGTGATCGCGCCCTACGACGCGTACGGCACGGCCGACGGCGGGCGGGTCCTGCTGTCGGTGCAGAACGACCGGGAGTGGCGCAGGCTGGCCGAACAGGTGCTGGAGCGACCGGAGTTGGGGGCGGACCCGGCGTTCGCGACGAACGCGGCGCGGGTGGCGCGCCGGGAGCGTACGGACGAGCTGGTCGCGAAGGCGCTGGGCGCGCTGGACGCGGACGAGGCGCTGGCGCGGCTGGAGGGCGCGGGGATCGCGTGCGCACGCCTGCGGGACGTGCACGAGGTGGCCGGGCATCCGCAACTGGCGGCGCGGGAGCGGTGGCGGGAGGTGGGGACTCCGGTCGGGCCGCTCAAGGCGCTGCTGCCGCCGATCACTCTGCCGGGCGGGGGCGAGGCGCGGATGGGGGACGTGCCCGCGCTCGGGCAGCACACCGAGGCACTGCTGCGAGCCGTGGGGATGGCGGACGACGAGATCGCAGCGTTGCGCCGGGACGGGGTGGTGGCCTGAGCGCGGGGCCTGCTGAGCGGCTCCGGGGACGCCGGGGGCGTCTCCGGAGGGCGCCGACGGCGGTCAGCGACCGCCGAACAGCGAGCGGCGCAGCCGGCGCAGGGGCGCGAACAGCGACACCCGGCTCACCCGTGCGCCCCTGCCCGTGCGGTCGTGCGCGGTGTCACGCGCGGTCAGCTCGCGCATCAGCAGGGTCGCCTCGGCCGCTTCGCGCTGCGGGACGGCGGGGCCGCCCAGTACCGCGAGATGGCGGTCGAGACGCGAGCTGGTCGCGCTGCTGCCGCAGGTGATCGCAGGGACCCTCGCCCTGCTGCGCACTGTTATCTGCTCCATGTCACTCCCCACCCGTACGAGTCCACCCGGCCCGGGCAGAGTAACCCTATCTCCCCATGGGGGCATGCGGGTATCACGGTCACAGGATTCACCTTCCCCGTAAGGGTGTTGACGACTACTCTCCGAATCCGACCGATTCCACGGCGAGTTGGACAACCGGCTGGCTGCCGGGCCGGACCGGCCCCTGGTCGGATTCCACGATTACGGCCAGTGATGCCCGCGACTTGGCCGTCCCGCGGGCCGCCGGAGGCGTGTCGCCCGTGCGGAGCCCGCGGGATCGCGGTGGTGCGCCGGAGCGCGTGCCGCGGTGCCGGTGCGCCTCGCCACGCGGTGGAGCCGCGCCCCCGCTCAGGGTGAGCGCGGCATGCCCTCACCGGCGGAAGCGATCACTCCGATACGCCGGGCTCCGGGCGGTGCGACCGGAAGCGGCGCGTGTGCCGGGAGCGGCGGGAACGTGGCCCATCTCACGCGAAGAAGCCCGTCTCACGCGGAGAAGAGGGCCGTCTCGCGCGAAAGGAAGCCCGTCTCGCGCGGAGAAGAAGGAGAAGGCGGAGACCCCGGGGGACGGGGTCTCCGTTCGGTGCGGGGTGGTGCGACCGCCGTGGGGATCAGGCGGCGTTGGTGAGGACCGGCAGGTAGCCGCCCGACTGACCACTGGCCGTCGGGTGGTAGGACTCGCCGATGTCGAGCCAGTTGACGCTGTGCAGCCAGGAGTCGCCGGAGCAGATCTCATGGCCGCTGAAGGTGGTGCGGACGTCACCGAAGACGAAGCCGTGATTGGCGGCGGCCTTGGCGATGGTGGTGTTCAGGAGGTCGGAGGCGTCGTTGATGGCGGAGCGCTTGGTGTCGGACAGGCCGAGGCAGGTCTGGCCGAGCTGGTAGAAGCGGGGGTAGCCGATGACGACCACGCGTGCGGAGGGCGCCTTGCCGCGGATCACCGAGTAGAGGTTGTCGAGCTTTCCGGGCAGCGTCGAGGTGACGTACGCCCGGGCGGTGTTGATGCGGGAGATGCAGGTGCTGTCGGACGAGGTGACGCAGGTGGTCATGACGTCGGCGAAGCCGGCGTCGTTGCCGCCGATGGTGAGGGAGACCAGCGAGGTGGCGGAGTTGAGCGAACCGAGCTGGCCGGCGAGCACGTCGTCGGTCTTCGCGCCGGAGCAGGCGGTGAAGGAGAACGACGACGGGGAGTGTGCGGCGCTCCAGAGGTAGGGGTAGGCCTTGGTGCTGCGGTCGCAGCTGCCGCTGGAGCTGATGTAGCTTCCGGCGCCGACGCCGGAGGAGTAGGAGTCGCCGAGGGCGACGTAACCCCCTGCGGCGGCGGTCTGTTGGGACGCCTGCGCGGAGGCCGCTCCGGTCAGGGCGAGGCCGACGGCGACAAGGATCGAGCTGACTCGGGCGGCGATGCGGGAACGTCTCATGGAACCTCCCTTTAGCAGGATCTCTGCGTCAACTGTGGTAGCAGCTACGCGCGTTGACCGGAAGTGTCCATGCCAAAAATTCTTTGGCGTTCAACCAGAAAGAGGGGGTTCCGTACGGTTGTCCGACACCCCGTCAGCCACCAGCGGAAAGAGGTTTCGACCGCCGGGATGCACTCCTACGGGTGCCGGGTGCGTCTTGACGGCCCCGCACGACTGCGCGACATTGAAGCCCGGCATCCGGCGCTTCGGGGGGCAAAGTCGCCAATGCAGACCATCCACGTCAAGACAGCTCCAACAGACGGCGCGGAGCGTGCGCGGCCGGGTCCGGGGAGGGACCTCGCGCCGTGGCTCGCGGGCGCCGCGACGGCCGTCGCCGGTCTCGGGGCGCTGCTCGCGCTGACCGGCTCCCACTCGCCGCTGCGCGGCCCGACCGCCCTGTTCTTCCTGCTCGCCGCGCCGGCCGCCGCGATCGCCGCGCTGCTCGGCGGACTGGACCCCGCGGCCCGGGCCCTCGTCTCGCTGGCGGGCGCGGTCGCCCTCGACATGCTGGTCGCCCAGGGGATGCTGGCCGTGCACCGGTGGTCCGTCCCCGGCGGGATCGTGACCGTGGCCGTCTTCAGCGCCGCCGTCCTGCTGCTGGCCGCCGTACGGCGCCGGCGTGACCGCGCGGCGAGAAGACGGGGCCTGTGACGTGGACATCAGTGTGTACCGCCCCGGCGAACTGAGCGCCGCCGACCGGACCGTGTGGACGGCACTGCAGTCCAAGGCCCATCTGCACGGCGCGGAGGAACTGGCCAATCCGTTCCTCGCACCCGAGTTCGCCCTCGCGGTGGGGCGGTGCAGACGCGGGGTGCGGATCGCGGTGGTCCGCGAGGGCGGCGAACCGGTGGCGTTCTTCCCGTTCCAGAGATCGGCCGCCGGGGTCGGCCGGGCGGTCGGACTCGGCGTCTCCGACTGCCAGGGCATGGTGCACCGGCCCGGCTTCACCTGGGACGCCCGCGAACTGCTGCGGGCCTGCGGGCTCGCGGTCTGGGAGTTCGACCATCTGGTCGCGGGCCAGGAGCCGTTCGAGGCGGGGGCCTCCGGCGCCTTCCCGTCCCCGGTGATGGACGTCGACCGGGGCTACGACGCCTATCTGGGTGAACTGCGCGCCCGCTCGCCGAAGTTCACCCGCACCACCCTCGCCAAGGACCGTCGGCTCGGCCGGGACGCCGGCCCGGTGGCCTACGTCCACGACGAACGCGATCCGGCCGTGCTGACCACGCTGATGGCCTGGAAGTCGGCGCAGTACCGCCGCACCGGGCGCAGCGACCGCTTCGCGCACGCCTGGATCACCGATCTGGTGACCCGGCTCTTCCACACCCGCTCCGAACCGTTCGCGGGCGTCCTGTCGGTGCTGTACGCCGGCGGCGAGCCGGTCGCCGCCCACTTCGGGCTGCGCACCGAGCGGGTGCTCGCCTGCTGGTTCCCGGCGTACGACCCGGCGTACGCGAAGTACTCGCCGGGCCTGGTCCTGCATCTGCGGATGGCCGAGGCGGCCGCCGCCGAGGGCATCGCGTACCTCGATCTCGGGCGGGGCCAGAAGGAGTACAAGGACTCCCTCAAGACACGCGAACTGAGCGTGTCCGAGGGCTGGGTGACGCGCCGCCACCCGGTGGCGGTCGGACACCGGGCGCGCCGCGCCCCGGTCCGGGCGCTGCGCAACGCGGTGCAGTCGCGGCCGGAACTGTTCCAGCCGGCCGACCGACTGCTGAAACAGATGGGGCGAATTCGCTCAAAGCACCGAGCTTGACACGTACCACGGAAATCCAGCGAAATCCCTGAAAACGTGAGATCTGATATCAGGTCTTGCCATACCGGCTCTATCGTCAATACCGTCGTACATCTCACTCGCACCGGCCCGTCCGCACGCGGTTCCAGGGGAGGGCTCAGAAACCGGGACAGGCCGGAGTGAGGCGCGGCAGGGGGGTGCCGTGCCTGGTCGCCGAGGGGCGATCGGGCCGTGCCGCGCGGTCGGCCGCCGCGACTTTGGCGGCCGGTCAGTTCTGCCAGCTCACCCGGTGGGCCCGGGGACCGCTCCGCCGTGCCCACAAGGTGAGAGCCCCCCTTTCGAACCGGACACACAGCCGGGCCGCCCGGGGGCGGGCGGTCCGCCGGACGAGAGGGACACAACCCATGAGCTACGTTCTGCGCCGGCCGGCCGCGGACGCCCCGTCCACGACCGCCCCGTCCACGACCGCCCAGTACCGGCCGATCTCCTCGCACCTGGCCATCACGCCGCCGGTGAGCGTGGTGATCCCCGCCATGAACGAGGCGGAGAACCTGCCCTACGTCTTCAGGACACTGCCGGACTGGATACATGAAGTGGTGCTCGTCGACGGCGACTCCACCGACGGCACCGTCGAGACCGCCCGCGAACTGTGGCCCGGCGTGCGGGTCGTCCCGCAGCAGGGCAAGGGCAAGGGCGACGCGCTGATCACCGGCTTCGAGGCGTGCACCGGCGACATTATCGTGATGGTCGACGCGGACGGCTCGGCCGACGGCGGCGAGATCGTCAGCTATGTCTCCGCCCTGGTCTCGGGCGCCGACTTCGCCAAGGGCTCCCGCTTCGCCAACGGCGGCGGCACCGACGACATGACCTTCGTGCGCAAGCTCGGCAACCGCGTACTGTGCGCCGTGGTCAACCGCAAGTTCGGCGCCCGCTACACCGACCTGTGCTACGGCTACAACGCCTTCTGGCGGCACTGCCTGGACAAGATCGAGCTGGACTGCACCGGCTTCGAGGTCGAGACCCTGATGAACATCAGAGTGGTCAAGGCCGGACTGAAGGTGCAGGAGATCCCCAGCTACGAGTATCTGCGCATCCACGGCGCCAGCAATCTGCGCGCCGTGCGGGACGGCCTCCGGGTGCTGAAGGTGATCCTCGCCGAGCGTTCCAACCGGCGCGAACTGCGCCGCCAGGAGCGGCACTCCCCGATGCTCGGCACGTTCCCGGGAGAGACGTCTTGACCGGTCCGGACATCTCCGTCGTGATCTGCGTCTACACCGAGGACCGCTGGGAGGACATCCTCGCCGCGGTCGCCTCGGTGCGGGCGCAGTCCCGGCCGGCCCTGGAGACGCTGCTGGTCGTGGACCACAACCGGGCGCTCCTGGACCGACTGGCCGGCCACTACAGGGACCCGGAGGCGAGCGGTGGGGTGCGGGTGCTCGCCAACGCGGGCCCGCGCGGCCTGTCCGCCGGCCGCAACACCGGCATCGCCGCCTCCCGGGGCGAGGTGATCGCCTTCCTGGACGACGACGCGGTGGCCGAGCGGGACTGGCTGCGCCGCTTCGCCGAGGCCTACACCGACCCGGAGGTGCTGGCGGTCGGCGGCCGGACGGTGCCCGTGTGGGAGTCGGGACGCCGGCCGGCCTGGTTCCCGGAGGAGTTCGACTGGGTGGTGGGCTGCACCTACAAGGGCCTGCCGCCCGGCCGGGTCCGGGTGCGCAACGTGCTCGGCGGCAACGCCTCCTTCCGGCGCACCGCGTTCGACGCGGCGGGCGGCTTCGCCACCGGCATCGGCCGGGACGGCGACCGCCGTCCGCTGGGCTGCGAGGAGACCGAGCTCTGCATCCGGCTCAGCCGGGCCCGCCCGGACGCGGTGCTCCTGATCGACGACCGGGCGGTCATCCACCACCGGGTGCCGCACGCCCGCGAGCGCTTCCGCTACTTCCGCACCCGTACCTGGGCCGAGGGCCTGTCCAAGGCGCTGGTGGCGCGCAGCGTCGGCGCGGCCAAGGGGCTGGAGTCCGAACGCCGTTACACGACCCGGGTGCTGCCCGCCGGGGTGGCGCGCGGGCTGCGGGACGCGCTGCTGGCCCGGGAGGGCGGCGCGGGCCGGGCCGGGGCGATCGTCGCCGGGGTGCTGACGGCGGCCGGCGGCTACGCCGTCGGCACCGTCCGGGCCCGCCGGGGCGGCACGGCGTTCTCGGCGCCGGCCGCCGGGGCCGCGGACGCCGCCGCCGGGGCGCCGCGGCTCACGGCCGCCGGACCCGGAGCCGACGGGGACGCCGCGGGCGGTGGCAAGAGCCAGGAGCGCGAAGAGGCCGCGGACGGCCGGACGACCGAGGCGGGCGAGAAGGCCGCAGGCGGCACGACGGCCGCGACGGACCGGACCGCCGCGGGCGGCCCGCGGACCGGGGCGAACGAGGAAGCGGTGGGAGGAAGAGCGGTGGGGGGCAGATCCGTATGAACGCAGCCGTGCCGGTGCTGATGTACCACGCGGTGGCCGACGAGCCGAACGCGGCCACTCGGGACCTGTCCGTGTCCCCCGCCGCCTTCGCCGAGCAGATGGCGGTGCTGCGCGAGCTGGGCCGCCATCCGGTCACCACGGCAGAACTCGCCGCCCACTGGCGCGGCCCCGGCTCCCGGCCGCTGCCACGCGACCCGGTCCTGATCACCTTCGACGACGGCTACGAGGGCGTCCACCGGCACGCCCTGCCCGCCCTCGCGGAACACGGCTTCCGGGCCACGCTGTTCGTCTCCACCGGCTGGCTGCGCGGCGCCCACGACACGGGCGGCGGCCTGGACGCCATGCTCGACTGGGACCAGGTGCGGGAACTGGCCGCCGTCGGAGTCGAGATCGGCGGGCACAGCCACACCCACCCGCAGCTCGACCAGCTCGACGACGACGCCCTGTGGACGGAGCTGATCCGCTGCAAGGAGATCGTCGCCGGTGAACTGGGCGCCGTGCCGGTCTCGTTCGCCTACCCGTACGGCTACTCCAGCCACCGGGTGCGCGCCCGTGTCAGGGCCGCCGGCTACCGGCAGGCGCTCGCCGTGGGCAACGCGCTGGCCCGCCGCAGCCAGGGGCCGTACGCGGTACGGCGGCTGACCGTGCGCCGCTCCACCACCGTCGAGGAGTTCACACGACTCGTCCAGGGCCGCTCGATCGCCCGCGACTTCGCCCGGGACCGTGCCCTCACCAAGGGGTACGCCCTGGTCCGCAGAGCCCGCCAGCTCGGCCGGAAGGCTTCCCTCACCCGTGTCTGACACGACCACCACCACCGAGGAACCGGCGCCCGGACCCGAGGCGCCCGAGCGGCCGGCACGCCGGCTGCGCCTGCCCGGCCGGGGCGAGTCCCCCGGCGGCGGCCAGCTGTTCCGCAACGCCTACGCGCTGATGCTCAACACCGGGATCTCCGCGGTGCTGGGCCTCGGCTTCTGGCTGGTCGCCGCCCGCTACTACTCCGACTCCGCCGTCGGCCAGGGCTCCGCCGCGATCGCCGCCATGAAGTTCCTGGCCGGACTGACCGCGGTCACGCTCACCGGGGCGCTGGCCCGGTTCATCCCCGTCTCCGGCCGCGCCACCGGACGCCTCATCGCCCGTACCTACGCGGGCAGTTCGCTGGTGGTGGCGTGCGCGGCGGCGGTGTTCCTGCTGACCCTGGACGTCTGGGGGCCGTCGTACCGCTTCCTGCACGGGCTCTCGCACGGGCTCGGCTTCATCGCGGCCGTGATGGCGTGGAACCTGCTCACCCTCCAGGACGGGGTACTGACCGGGCTGCGCAGCGCGCCGTGGGTGCCCGTGGGCAACACCGTGTTCTCGGCGGTGAAGCTGGCGCTGCTGGTGGGCCTTGCCACCGTGCTCGCCACCACCGGGGTGTTCGTCTCCTGGGTCGTCGCCATCGCCACCTCCGTGGTGCCGCTGGGCTGGCTGGTGTTCCGGCGGCTGGTGCCCCGGCACGTGGCGGCGACCGAACGGCACGCCAGGCCGCCCTCCGCCCGCGAGCTGGGGCGCTTCCTGGCCGGCGACTACACCGGCTCGCTGTTCTCGCTCGCCGTGGTCTACCTGGTGCCGGTGATCATCGCCTCGCAGGTCAGCTCGGCGGACAACGCCTACTTCTACATCACCACGACCATCGGCGGCACCGTCAACCTGCTCGCCATCAACATGGGCGCCTCGCTGACCGTGGAGGGCTCGCACGACCCGGCGCGGCTGGCCGCCAACACCCGGGCGGCCCTCGGGCGCATGGCCCGGATCATGCTGCCGATCTGCGGGCTGCTGTTCCTGCTCGCCCCGCAGATCCTGCACGTCTTCGGCGCGGGGTACGCGCACGCGGCGACCCCGCTGCTGCGCTGGTTCGCGGTCGGCGCGCTGCTGCGGGTGGTGACGGAGACGTACTTCGCGGTGCTGCGCGCGCAGAGCCGTACCGCCGGACTGGCCTGGTTGCAGGGCCTGTTGTGCGTGCTGGTGCTCGGGCTGACGCTGTTGTTGCTGCCGCGGACGGGGCTCACCGGGGCGGGCGTCGCGGAGATCTCCAGTCTCGCCGTGATCGTGGCGATCGCCGCGCCGAAGCTGTACCGGACGGTCCGGGCCGCACCGGCCCGGGGCGTCCCCGAGGACGTGGCGCCCGACGGTGACCTCGCCGACCTGGGCGCGGGCGAGGACGGCGCCGGGAAGGGCCGGCGACGGCCCGCGTGGGCGCCGGAGTCCGACACCCTGGCCCTCGGCATCCATGTCGACTTCGACCATGTGGAGCGCCGGCCCGACGTACGCCCCGGACCGGGCACCCCGCCGGCCGGCACCGCCCCGCCGGGGCCGGCGGCCGGGCGAGAAGTGGACGCGCCGTTCACCACCGGGGAGCGGACGGTCGTGCCCGGCGGGCCGGACCCCGCCGGGGAGCCGCGACGGGAAGCACCGGACGGGCCGGTCCTCTTCGCCGGGGAGACGGTCGTACCGGAGGCCGCCGGTGCGGCGGTGGAGGCACCCGGTCCGGCGGCGGAGACGGCGCCGGAGGACGGCGCTCCCCCGGCCATCCGGCCGAGTCGCCTCGCGCCCACCCGGTCCGGGGTCGTCCTCGGCTGCCTGCTGGTCGCCGCGCTGCTGCTGTACTGGGTGCCCGCGCTGCGGCTGACCGACGCCGACCTGGACCGGATGGGCGGGCTCGGACTCGTCTCGGTGCTGCCGCCGGCGACGCTGGCCGGAGCGGCGCTGCTGGTCACGGTGTTCGCCGCACTGCTCCGGCCGCGCCGCGAGCACCGGGCGCTGCTGGTGGTGACGCTGCTGGCGACCGTGGTCTCGCTGCACGCGCTGCCCGCGGTGATCGAGACCGAGCCGCGGTTCGCCACGGCCTGGCAGCACCTCGGCTTCATCGACTACATCGACCGCACCGGCGAGGCCGTGCCCGACCTGGACGCGCGCTGGAGCTGGCCGGGGTTCTTCGCGGTGGCCGCGTTCGCCGCGAAGGCCTGTGGGCTGAGCGACTTCACCGAGGTCATCCGCTGGTGGCCGCTGACCGTCCAACTCCTCCATCTGCCGCCGATGTTCCTGCTGACCCGTTCGATGCGGGCGGGCTGGCGCGCCAAGTGGACCGGGGTGTGGATCTTCGTGCTGGGCGGCTGGGTCGGCCAGGACTACTTCTCCCCGCAGGGCTTCACCTATCTGCTCTACCTGGTCTTCGTCGCGGTCCTGCTGGTCTGGTTCCGGGCGCCGCGCATGCTGTGGACGACGGCGCGGCCCGGCGAGGCGGAGGTCGAGCCGGCCGACCGGCGGCAGCGGACCGTGCTGCTCGCGGTGGTGATCGGTCTGTTCGCCGCCACCGTCCCGGCCCACCAGCTCACGCCGTTCGTGATGCTGGGCGTGCTGGCCGCGCTCGTCCTGGCCGGCCGCTGCGAACTGCGCGGCCTGCCCGTCCTGTTCACGGTGCTGGTGGTGTGCTGGCTGGGCTTCATGGCCGAGCCGTACTGGTCCGGGCACTTCGACGAGCTGTTCGGCGGGGTGGGCGGGGTCGGCGGCAATGTCTCGACCTCCGTCTCGGGCCGTATCGAGGGCGGCGACCCCACGCACAAGCTGGTGCTGTACACGCGGGTGCTGCTGGCCGGGACGGTGCTGGCGCTGGCCTGCTGGGGCTGGTGGCGGCGGCGCGGGCACCGGTACCGGGAACGGTCACTGCCGGTGCTGACGTTCGTGCCGTTCCTCGGCTTCGGCATGCAGTCCTACGGCGGCGAGATGGCGCTCAGGGTCTTCATGTTCGCGCTGCCCGGGGCCGGGCTGCTCGCCGGGCTGGCCCTGTTCCCGCGCGCCGGGGTCACCGCCCGGGAACGCGAGAAGGACCGGGCGAGCCTGGCCCCGCTGGCCGCGCTGCTGACGGGGCTGCTGCTGATGGGCGGCTTCCTTGTGGCCCGGTGGGGCAACGAGCCGTTCGAGCGGATCAGACCCGGCGAGGTCGCCGCGATGGAGTACGTCTACGCCCACGACCGGCCGACCGTACGGCTGCTGTGGCTGAGCGACGACCCCGTCAACGACGTCACCCCGGCCATGCCGTGGGGGGCGCGGGACATGGAGCGCGTCGACTATGTGCCGACCCTGGCGCCGGCCGACCCCGTGCTGGTGTCGGGCCTGGTCAAGGCGCTCAGGGACGCGGGCCCGCACTCGTACCTCATGGTCAACGAGAGCCAGGTCTCCTCTCTGCGGCTGGACAAGGGCTACTCGGCCACCTGGGAGGCGCGGCTGCTGCGGAACCTCGACGGGCGGAGCGAGCTGACCCGGGTCCTCGTCAACGGCGACGTGAGCATGTACGCGCTGCGCGAGCCGCCCCCGGGTGCGGCGCCCGCGCCGCGGCCCGGACCGATCGGCCCCGAGGTGACCTGGACGCCGTGGTCGGTGGTCGGCGCGCTCGCGGCGCTCGCCCTGGTCGTGCTGCTCGGGGCGCGCGAGGTGGTCCGGGTGGCGGTGCGGCCCAGCGTGCGCAAACTGCACTGGCTCCAGGGCAGCTTCTGGTTCTCGCTGCCCCTGCTGGCGGTGCTGTCGGCCTCGCTGGTGCAGCGGTTCATGACGATGGGACGCGGCTAGCCCGGGGCGGGAGTGGCTCGGGCGGGGCCCGGTCGGACGGCTCGGGGCGGCGTCCGGTCAGGTGCGGCTCGGGCGCTGGTCAGCGGTCGAGCCACTTCACCTCGTACGCCTTCAGCTCGAAGCGGCGGCCGTCGACCCGGGCGCTGGTCGGGTGGTTTCGCGTGTTGACCACGAGGACCGTCTTGGCGCTCGCCAGGACGCGGACGTCGGGCACGTCGTCCGGGGCGACGGCGACCGTCTCGTAGCGGGTGCCGGGCGGGAAGGAGCGGCCGAAGCGGGAGACCAGGCCGTGCATCGGCAGGGCGCGGCCGCCGTCCGCGCCGTCGGTGGGCGTCCACAGACAGCCGGGACAGCCGGCGCCCTTCTCCTCCTCCGGGTTCCAGTAGAAGCCGGAGGTGGCGCCGCCCTCGGCCATGGCGATCATCCCGGCGGCCTGGACGGCGAGGCGCCGCTGCTCGGTCCAGCCCTTGCGGTCGTCGTTGCCGTCGGCGGGCTCGACGTAGTACTCGGCCCACCACAGGGGCAGGCCGTGCGTCTGCTGCCGCACCCACCGGCCGACGGCCGTGAACTTCTCGGTGGCGGCGAACTCGTCCGGCAGCAGATCGTCGTCCTTGGTGTAGCTGGAGCCGTCCACGACCACGAAGTCCGCGCCGGCCTTGTGCGCGTTCCAGTAGGCGAAGGCGTCCAGGACCCGCTGGTCCATCGCGCCCCAGTCGCCGCGCAGCGCGGCGGAGGCGTTGTCCTTCTGCCGCGGGTCGAGGCTGTCCATGACCAGGTACGGTCCGCCGACCATGATCTGGGGATCGATCCGTTTGAGCGCCCGGTAGACCAGGTTGTACAGCTTGGTGTAGCCCTCGTAGTCCCAGCGGGAGGCGCCGTCGTTCCAGAAGCCCTTGAACTCGTTCCAGACGATGAAGTGGCGGACGTCCGGGTAGCGTTCGGCGACGGCCGCGGCGAGGGCGGCGTAGTCGGCGTAGTGGCCGGGGGTGGGGGCCGTCTCCAGGGCGGACTGGCTCCAGTCGGTGTTGTCGACGCCGGCCCGGCCGCCCTTCATCCAGTCCGGGGCGCAGCACAGGGTGATCACCGGGGTGGCGCCGGAGGAGCGCATGAAGTCGATCCGGCGGTCCAGCGCGGCGAAGTCGTAGCGTCCCTCGACCGGTTCCGGGTTGTCGGCGCCCCAGCCCATGATCGCCTGGTTCTGCGGGAGCCCGCCGTCCTTGCCCAGCAGTCCCTTGACGCGGTCCACGGCGGCGGGGCTGCCCTGGTCGGCGCTGAACTGGGTGTGCGTGAACCCCCAGCCCACGGACGGCGCGTCCGCGTGCCGGGGCGCGGCCGGGGTGCCGTGCGCCCGTGCCCCGTCGCGTGTGGTGCCCTCGGTGCTCGCGCCGCCGGGCAGTGCGTTGAGCAGGGCCACCACCAGGGCCAGCGCCGCGGCGCCCACCCCCAGCAGCGCGGTGAGCCGCCACCGCCCCGCCCCCGAATTCCACCCATGACGTCCCATCAAGGACAACAGTACGGGCGGGAATCGCGTCGCGGACAGGGTTTGGCGGGTTCGGCGTCCTGACGGGGCCGACACGGCGCGCGCCCGGCAAACGGGGTGCGTGGGGCGGTCCGGTGGCGGATCATGGCGGCATGTCTGCGAACCCTTACGACGCTCTGCCGGTCCGGCTCAACGTCGACGACTCCGACTCGCCGTCCGACGTCGTCGACGCGCTGTTCCTCGGCCGCTTCGCGACGGGCGAGCAGCCGTACTCCCACGCGGCGAACATCGAGCGGGTCCGCCCGGGCGCCACGCTGCTGCCGGACGGCGCCCGGGTGCTGCGGGTGGCCCGGGACGACGACCGCAGCGCGACCCTCGCCGAGGGCGACGGCTGGACGCTGCTGGTGTCCCGCTGGAACCGGGGCGCCGATGTGACGGTCACGGCGACCAGCGCCGAGCTGGCGCAGAAGGTCCTCGGCCGGGCCACGGACGGCGCGGCCGACGAGCCCGAGCCGCAGCCGGAGAACGTGACGATGGGCTTCTGGTACGTCTCCCCCCGGCGCGGCCCGTACCGCACCACCCGGCAGATCTCGGCCGGCACCTGGGAGGAGGTGCGGGCGAACTACACGGCGCCGGTCGCGGACGCGATGGAGCGCCTGATGAGGACGACGCCCGAGGACATCGCGGGCCGGCTCCTGCTGCTGCACGGCCCGCCGGGCACCGGCAAGACCTCCGCGCTGCGCACACTGGCCCGCTCCTGGCGGGACTGGTGCCAGGTGGACTGCGTCCTGGACCCGGAGCGGCTGTTCAGCGACGTCGGCTATCTGATGGACATCGCGATCGGCGAGGAGGACGCGGCGGGCAAGGGCCGCTGGCGGCTGCTGCTCCTGGAGGACTGCGACGAGCTGATCCGCGGCGAGGCCAAGCACACGGCCGGGCAGGCGCTGTCCCGGCTGCTGAACCTCACCGACGGCCTGCTCGGCCAGGGCCGCAACGTGCTGGTCGGCGTCACCACCAACGAGGACCTGGAGCGGCTGCACCCTGCCGTGGTCCGGCCGGGCCGCTGTCTGGCCCGGATCGAGGTGGGGAGGCTGACCCGCCAGGAGGCGGTGACCTGGCTGGGCGCCGAGGAGGGCGTGGGACGCGACGGGGCCACCCTGGCCGAGCTGTACGCGCTGCGCCGGGGCACCTCGCCGACGGCGCTCCCGGAGCCGCGCGAGGGGGCGGACGCGGGGCTGTACCTGTAGCGGACGCGAGCGCGGGGGCGTGCCGGGCGGGACGCGCGTTCCGTGCCCTTGCGCTGATCCGGTGTTGTGATGGTCGTATGACCCTGTTCGTCGGGACGTCGGGCTGGCAGTACAAGGACTGGCGGGGCGTGCTGTACCCGCCCGGGTGCCCGACGCGGCTGTGGCTCGAGGAGTACGCCGCCGCGTTCGCCACGGTGGAGCTGAACAACGCCTTCTACCGGCTGCCGGAGCGGGAGACGTTCGAGGCCTGGCGTGAGCGGATCCCGGCGGACTTCGTGATCGCGGTCAAGGCGAGCCGCTTCCTCACCCATGTCAAACGGCTGCGTGAGCCGGCGGAGCCGGTGCACCGCCTGATGACGCGCGCGGCGGGGCTGGGCGACCGGCTCGGGCCGGTGCTGCTCCAGCTGCCGCCCACGCTGCGCGCGGACCCGGCCCTGCTGGATGCCTGTCTCGCCTGCTTCCCGCCCGGCGCCCGGGTCGCGGTCGAGCCGCGTCACGACTCGTGGTGGACGCCGCGGGTGCGCGAGGTGCTGGAGGCGCGGGGTGCGGCCCTGTGCTGGGCGGACGCCCACGGCCGCCCGGTGACGCCGTTGTGGCGGACCGCCGGCTGGGGCTACGTCCGCTTCCACGTGGGCCGGGCGCGTGCCTGGCCGCACTACGGCCGCCGCTCGCTGGAGACCTGGGTGGACCGGATCGCGACGACCTGGCCGGACGAGCGGGACGTGTACGCGTACTTCAACAACGACCCGACGGGCGCGGCGGTCGAGGACGCGACCGTCTTCGCCGCCGCGGCGCGCAGGGCCGACCGCACGGTGACCCGCTGCCCGGCCCGCCTGCCGGTGGGGGCGTGAGCGGTCACGGCGCGATGGGGGGCGTGCCGGCGAGGCCGCGCGGGGCGGGGCGCGGCCGGGGAGGCCGCGTGCGGGTGCGCGGTGTTCCGGCCTCCCGGGCGCGTGCGGCGGGCCGCGTCCGTGTGCGGGGCTCGGTGGCCCGTACGGCGGCGCCCCTCCCGTGGCGGGGGCGGCCCGTACACGTGGGCCCGGGCGTGTGCGGCGGTGCGGGTTACCGGTCGTAGGCCGCGCGGAGGGCGTCGCGGGCGGTGGCGAGGGCCGCGTCCTCGGTGAGGCCGAGTCGCCGTACCCGCTCCGCGTATGCCTGCGCCGCGCTCGCCGCCTCGCGGGCGGAGGCGGGCCCCGCGGCGGCCACGAACGTGCCGTTGCGGCCCCGCGTCTCGATCACGCCGTCCGCCTCCAGCGCCCGGTACGCCTTGGCGACCGTGTTCGCCGCGAGCCCGAGCGACTCGGCCAGACCGCGCACGGTCGGCAGCCGGTAGCCGACCGGCAGCGCGCCCGACCGGGCCTGCTCGGAGATCTGCGCCCGCACCTGCTCATAGGGGGCCGCGCCGTCGTCGATGTGGATCTTCAAGGTCACGGGCCGATTGTCGCGCACCCGCCCGAAAATGGGAGGCGCCCGACCGCACCGCCCCCGTAGCGTGCGCCCTCATGACCGTGATCGTCCGTGAGCTCCGCCCCGACGCGCGCGCCGACCTCGAGGGCTTCGCCCGGGTCCGGCACATCGCGATGCCGTACGGCCTGACCACTCCTGAAACGCTCGTCCACGACCTCACCCATCTGCATCCCGACGCCCACTACCGGCCGCTGGTCGCCGTCGCCGACGGCGAGGTGATCGGCACGGCACAGGTGCACCTGTCGTACCAGAGCCCCGAGCCGGGCCAGGGCAACATCAACGTGTACGTCCACCCCGAGCACACCCGCCGCGGCGCGGGAACCGCCCTGGTGCGGGCCGCCGAGGAGCACCTGGCCGCGCACGGCGGGCGCCGGCTGCACTCCTGGGTGCTGGACGAGCCGGGCAACCGCGCCTTCGCCGAACGCCACGGCTACCGCGCCGGCCGCTCCGCGCACTTCTTCCGCCTCGACCTGGCCGCCGGCGAGCTGCCGCCGCTGCGGGACCTGCCGCCGGGCGTGGAGCTGCGCCGCGGCTCGGACTTCGCCGCCGACCCGCGTCCGCTGTTCGCACTGGACGCGGAGACCACCGCCGACGAGCCGAGCGACGTCGACTTCGAGATCACCGACTACGAGGCATGGCTGGCCGAGACCTGGCGGCATCCGCTGCTCGACGCCGAGCTGACCTCGGTGGCGGTGGTCGACGGACGGCCCGCGGCCTTCACCGCCGCCCACACGGACGGCGCCGGCCGGTACGTCACGGCGATGACGGGCACCGCGCGGGCCTTCCGCGGCCGGGGCCTGGCCAAGCTCGCCAAGAACGACTCGCTGCACCGCGCCCGCGCCGCCGGGTACACGGAGGCGCTGACCGGCAACGACAGCGACAACGGGCCGATGCTCGCGATCAACGAGTGGTTCGGGTACGAGAGGTGCGCGAGCGAGGTGCGGTACCTCCGCGACCTCGGCCCGGCCACGGCCACGCCCCAGGCCTGAGCCGCCGGACGCCCCGCGCGCCACCGCCGTGTCGTCCCGCCGCGCCACCGCCCCGGAGCACCGGAACCGCTGGGTCCGCCGGGCTCCCCGGCCTCACGGCCCGGCCACCACGGCGTACCGCTCGTCGGCGACCTCCTTCCCCCACAGGCGTACATCCTCGGACAGATGTTCCACACGGATGTGCTCCGTGAGGGGGGCGAGAAGAGTGAGAAGCCGATCCTTGGGTATGCCGACGGGCGTGACCGTCCCCCAGACGCCTTCGACCAGGACGAGCCGCCCCGAGGCCCGCAGCAGGCTCCGCCAGTGCGCCAGCGCACCGGTGGGATCGGGCAGCGCCCACAGCACATGGCGGACGAGGACGACGTCGAAGCGCCGCTCTCCGACCGGCGGGCGGGCCGCGTCACCGGGCAGGAACACCGCGTCATGGCCGGCGAGCTTGACGCGGGCCCGTTCGATCATGGCCTCGGACAGGTCGACGCCCGTCACCCGGTGTCCCTGTTCGGCGGCGAGCAGCGACAGGCTGCCCGTGCCACAGCCGAGGTCGAGCACGTCGGCGGGCGGTGCGGGCAGCCAGCCGCGGAGCCGGTCGGCCCAGGCGGCGCGCACCAGCGGATCGCGCAGCCCGTGATCCGGCTCGTCGTCGAAGACGGCGGCCTGTGCGTCCCAGTCGACGGAGGCCGGTGCCGTCGCGTGACCGTCGGTCGTGATCGGTTCACTCATGCGCCCCAGGGTGGCACCCGCCACTGACATCCGGCCCCGGGGTGACACCCGACACTGACGTCCTGTTCGTGACAGCCGCCACAGACAGACCCGCACCGATGAGGAACTCTCGCCCGAAAGGTCTACCTCCGTGAGAACACGGAACCCGGTAGGCGTCGAAGGAGGCACCGATGCGCCGTGTGACAGTGCAGAAGCCCCTGAGGAAGACGGACACCCGACGGGTCCGGGAGGAAGTGGTCGACGAACGTCCCGCCGGGCGGCCGGAGGTCCGCAAGGACATCGCGCGCACATGGTGGCCGGACGGATGACGGGGGTCGGCCGATGAGACGCGTCAGAGCGGCCGTCCGCGGCAGCTGACCCGGTCGTGACCCACGGCCACGCGGCGCACGCGCGCACGTCACCGCCACGAGTCCCAGCAGTCGCCGTCCCACTCCCCTGCCGTGCGCGCCGGGGTGGACGGCGATTTTTCCTGCCGCACGCACCGTGCGCGCCGGCGACGCCGCGCGCGCGGGCCGGCCGCGGCGGGTCCGCGCGGCCCGCCGCGGCCGGCCTTCCTGAGGACAGCCTGAGCGCTTCCTTAACGTCACCATAAGGATCGCCCTCCCCCGCCCCCAGCAGGCCGTTTCCCGGTCTTCCCGGGCTAGCTTCTGATCACCCACGGGATCCCGTCCGCCCCGTCCCGCATCAGAGCCCTCCCAGGAGTTCCGGCATGTCCTTGGTGTCCTCGGTGTCCTTCCTCCCCAGGCCCTGCGCGGTGTCCGAGCAGGGGACGTCCCGCCGCCGTACGGCCGCCGCGCTGGCCGTCCTCGGTCTGGCCCCGCTCGCCCTGACCGCGCTCGCCGCGTCCCCCGCCGCCGCGCACGGTTCGATGGGCGACCCGGTCAGCCGGATCTCGCAGTGCTACGCGGAGGGTCCGGAGAGCCCCAGGTCGGCGGCGTGCCGGGCGGCGGTCGCGGCCGGCGGCACTCAGGCGCTCTACGACTGGAACGGCATCCGGATCGGCGACGCGGGCGGGCGGCACCAGGCCCTGATCCCCGACGGCAAGCTGTGCAGCGCGAACAACGAGGAGTTCAAGGGGCTCGACCTGGCCCGCGCGGACTGGCCGGCGACCTCGGTCAAGAGCGGCGCGTACACCTTCGAGTACCGCGTGACCGCCCCGCACAAGGGCACCTTCACCGTCTACGTCACCAAGCCCGGCTACGACCCGGCGAAGCCGCTGGCCTGGTCCGACCTGGATCTCCGGCACCCGGTCGCGACGGTCACCGACCCGGTGGCCTCGGGCGGCTTCTACACCTTCTCGGGCACCCTGCCCGAGCGCAGCGGCAGGCAGCTGCTGTACGCGGTCTGGCAGCGTTCGGACAGCCCGGAGGCGTTCTACTCCTGCTCGGACGTGACCTTCGGCGGCAGCGGCGCGGGAAGCCGTCCCGAAGGCGGCGGCAGCGCACCGGCGCCCGCTGCCTCCGCGCCGACCGATCGGCAGATCGAGGCGGGGACCGGCAAGTCGACCATCGAGCACCACGGCCACGGCGACGACGACCCCGCCACGACCACGGACCCCACCGCCGCCCCGGACCCGGACCCCACCCCGGCCTCCGCCGCGGACTCCGCTGCGGCGGCCGCCGCGACCGCCACGGCCGGCTCCGGCCGCGGGGGGGGGGGGGGGGCCGGCGGGGGGGCGGGCGCGGGCGGCAGGCCGGGGGGAGAGCGCGCACGACGGCGGATGAGTGCGGCGGGGGCGTGCGTGTGA